>NZ_VPDG01000015.1:0-54662 GCF_013417805.1 Acinetobacter sp. YH12226
GTGACAACGTTGAGATGTCAGTAGAGCTAATCCACCCAATCGCAATGGACCCAGGTCTACGTTTTGCGATCCGTGAAGGCGGTCGTACAGTGGGTGCTGGTGTAGTTGCTAAAGTAACTGCATAATCATAGAATAAGACAAGCAAGTTGGAGCTTAGGCTCCAACTTGTTGTTTTGCAGGTCAGTAGTTCAATTGGTAGAGCGTCGGTCTCCAAAACCGAATGTTGGGGGTTCGAGTCCCTCCTGACCTGCCAAGTTTCTAAAAAGACGCTTGATGTCGGCAAAATTGGTCATATAATAAGTCGCGAAACCTACGACGAGTACAAAAATGTCGAATGAAAAATCACGCGACGCATTAGGCGAAGCGGCAATTCCTCAAAGAAATAATCCTGCAGTAGATGTAAGTTCTGGTTCTCCATTAGACATGGTTCTATGGGTTATCGTCTTGATTTTATTGGTTGGTGCAATGATGGTAAACCAATATTTACCAGCGTACTGGGCACCTGCGAATGATGTTTGGGTGCGCGTTGGGGTGATTTTGGCTTGTATCGTTGCAGCATTCGGTTTATTATACGCCACCCATCAAGGCAAAGGCTTTATTCGTCTGCTGAAAGATGCACGAATCGAGTTACGTCGAGTGACCTGGCCTACCAAACAAGAGACGATGTCCACATCTTGGCAAGTTCTTGTTGTAGTCGTAATTGCATCCATTTTATTGTGGTGTTTTGACTATATTTTAGGCTGGTTAATGAAGTTTATTATCGGGTAAGAGAGCTATGAAACGTTGGTACATTATTCATGCCTATTCAGGTTATGAAAAACAAGTGATGCGTTCGCTTAATGATCGAATCCAGCGTAGCGCTGTTGCCGATAGCTTTGGTGAAGTCCTTGTTCCTACCGAAGAAGTGGTAGAGATGAAGGATGGTAAGAAGCGTAAATCAGAGCGTAAGTTCTTTCCTGGCTATGTCCTAGTCGAAATGGAAATGAACGATGATACTTGGCACATTGTTAAAGAATGTCCAAAAGTTTTAGGTTTTATTGGTGGTACGGCTGAAAAACCGGCACCGATTACGCAAAAAGAAGCAGATGCGATTCTTGCGCGTGTACGCAATACTGGCGAAGCACCTCGTCCTAAGACGATGTTTGAACCAGGCGAAGAATTACTCGTGGTTGACGGTCCATTCACCGACTTTAAAGGTGTAGTGGAAGAGGTTCAGTACGAAAAGTCACGTTTAACGCTGACTATTAATGTATTTAACCGACCAACTCAAGTTGAATTGGAATTTCGTCAAGTCGAAAAATCAGTCTAATTTGTATGGGTTGAAAACGCCTGACTTATTTATAAGTCAGGCATTGTTGTTGTAACGGTATCGTTACTTGAAATCATTGGGGAGCCTTCACCGGCGTTTGCACCCAGAGGTAATTTGAAATGGCTAAGAAGATTGACGGCTATATCAAGCTGCAAGTTCCAGCTGGTAAAGCGAATCCATCTCCACCGATTGGTCCTGCACTAGGTCAACGTGGTGTGAACATCATGGCATTCTGTAAAGAATTCAATGCTGCGACACAAAAAGTTGAAGCTGGTCTGCCAATTCCAGTCGTGATCACTGTGTACAACGACAAGTCGTTCACATTCATCATGAAAACTCCACCTGCTGCTGTTCTTCTTAAGAAAGCTGCTGGTATCCAGAAGGGTTCAGCTGTACCTAACAAAACTAAAGTTGGTAAGTTGACTCGTGCTCAAATCGAAGAAATTGCGACTACTAAAGAACCAGATTTGACTGGTGCTGATTTAGACGCACGTGTACGTACCATTGCTGGTTCTGCGCGTTCTATGGGCTTGGAAGTGGAGCTTTAAGACATGGCTAAATTAACTAAACGTCAAAAAGCGATTGTAGCTGCTGTAGAAGCACACAAAATTTACACGCTAGAAGAAGCTGTTGCAGTTTTAGAGAGCCTTCCAGCTCCTAAATTCAAAGAATCTCTAGATATCGCGGTAAACCTAGGTGTTGATCCTCGTAAATCTGACCAAGTTGTTCGTGGCGCGACTACACTTCCTGCAGGTACTGGTAAAACTGTACGTGTAGCTGTATTCGCTCAAGGCGCTACTGCTGAAGCTGCTAAAGCTGAAGGCGCAGACGTTGTTGGTTTCGACGATCTTGCTGAAAGCATCCAAGCGGGTAACCTTGACTTTGACGTAGTAATTGCTGCTCCAGATGCAATGCGCGTTGTAGGTAAACTTGGCACGATCCTTGGTCCACGTGGCTTAATGCCAAACCCTAAAGTGGGTACTGTAACTCCTGACGTTGCTACTGCAGTTAAAAATGCAAAAGCTGGTCAAGCACGTTACCGCGTAGACAAAGCTGGTATTATCCATGCTGCGATCGGTCAAGTAGGTTTTGAAGCTGCTGCTGTTCGTCAAAACGTTGAAGCACTTGTTGCTGACTTGAAGCGTTTGAAACCTGCTACGTCTAAAGGCGTATACATTCAAAAGATCACTTTGAGCTCAACTATGGGTCCTGGTTTGATCGTTGATGTAGCAAACGTTTCTAAATAAGTCTCGACTTATTACAGAATTTTAAAGCCCTGAAGATGTCTCCTTCTCCCTCTGGGAGAAGGTCGGGAAGAGGGTTAAACCTCTCCCTAGCCCTCTCCTAAAAGGAGAGGGGATAATTTAGGCAAACTTTGAATTGATAAATGAAAATTTATCAGCGTCAAAGACCGCGGGCGAGGGGAGTTTTATGCTTCTCTCTTAATAGTCCAGCCTGCGTAGACGCGGTGGTGTGATTTGTTCATCCTCCGCGTGTGAGTCCAGTGATGGTCTTGCGAATTGGGAGTGTACTTCGCGTAAGTACATAAATCACCGTTAGGAGGTTTTACAATGGCTCTTCTTATCGAAGGCAAAAAACAGATCGTAGCTGAAGTAGCTGAAGTTGCTTCTACTGCATTTGCTGCTGTTGTTGCTGACTACCAAGGTTTGACTGTAGAGCAGTTAACTACTCTACGTGTTGAAGCGCGTAAACTTGGTGTTACTACACGTATCGTGCGTAACACTTTGGCTAAACGTGCTCTTCAAGATACTCAATTCAATATCTTGAACGACAACCTTGTTGGCCCAACAATCTTAGCTTTCTCGAATTCTGAAGACGACATGGGTGCTGCTGCACGTTTGTTCGAAGAATTCGCTAAAACTAATAAAGCATTTGAACTTAAAGCTGCTGCATTTGATGGCAAACTTTATCAAGGTGCAGAAGTTAGCGTAATCGCGAATCTTCCGAACCAAGAAAAAGCGCTTACTATGCTTGCAAACGTTCTTCAAGCTCCTATTTCGAAATTGGGCCGCTTACTTACAGCGCTTCAAGAGAAAAACGAGTCAGAAGCTGCTTAAGCTCAAACTTAAACACACATCATTCAATACCCATTTGGAGTTAATCTCATGGCTTTAACAAACGAAGAAATCCTAAACGCAGTTGCTGAAAAAACTGTTCTTGAACTTGTTGAACTTATCTCTGCTTTCGAAGAGAAATTCAATGTATCTGCTGCTGCCGTAGCTGTTGCTGCTGGTCCTGCTGCTGCTGCTGCTGAAGAACAAACTGAATTCAATGTTGAATTGACTTCTTTCGGCGCGAACAAAGTTGCTGTAATTAAAGCAGTTCGTGAAGCGACTGGCCTTGGCTTGAAAGAAGCTAAAGACATGGTTGAAGGCGCTCCTGCAGTTCTTAAAGAAGGCGTTTCTAAAGAAGAAGGCGAAGAGCTTAAGAAGAAACTTGAAGAAGCTGGTGCTACAGTTACTCTTAAGTAATTTCTTAAGGGAGCCGGTTTTTTTATAATCGGCTCCAAAAATTGGCTGATGGCTCTTGGGTCATCAGCCTTTTTGCGTTACAATAATCGGCTCGATTTTTGTTTGCATGATATAAAAATCATACAAATTGAAAATAAACATAATGAACAAACGTTTACCAATATTTTTCATTAAAAAATATTGATAAGCGTTTTAATACCACTAAAAATTGCAGCATTTGTAAAGAGTGGTGGCCATATCGGCCAGCGTAATTCCTTCTGAGCCCGTTCTGCAGGCGGGCTTGGTTTACACTTTCCGAGGACTCCAGATGGCATACTCATATACCGAAAAGAAACGGATCCGTAAGAATTTTGGTAAATTGCCTAGCGTCATGGATGCTCCGTACTTGCTCGCGATTCAAGTCGACTCGTACAGAACATTCTTACAAGATGGCAAATCACCAAAAAACCGCGAAGATATCGGTCTCCAAGCCGCATTTCGTTCAGTTTTTCCTATTGAAAGTTATTCTGGCAATGCTGCTTTAGAATTTGTTGAGTATAGTCTTGGTAAGCCTGAGTTTGATGTACGCGAATGTATCCTTCGTGGCTCAACTTATGCAGCACCAATGCGTGTAAAAATTCGTTTGATCCTGAAAGATCGTGAAACGAAGTCAATTAAAGACGTACGTGAACAAGAAGTCTATATGGGAGAAATGCCATTGATGACGGATAACGGTACCTTTGTAATTAACGGTACCGAGCGTGTGATCGTGTCACAATTACACCGTTCACCAGGCGTATTCTTTGATCACGATAAAGGCAAGACTCACTCAAGTGGTAAAGTCCTTTATTCAGCGCGTATCATTCCTTACCGTGGTTCATGGTTAGACTTTGAATTCGATGCCAAAGACCTAGTCTATGTACGTATTGACCGTCGTCGTAAATTGCTTGCGACTGTGGTGCTTCGTGCCTTGGGTTATAGCAATGAAAACATTCTCGACATGTTCTATGAGAAAGTACCTGTGTATCTTGACATGGGTAGCTACCAGATTGACTTGGTGCCTGAACGTTTGCGTGGCGAAATGGCACAATTTGACATCCTGGACAAGGATGGTAAGGCAATTGTTGAGCAAGGTAAACGTATCAATGCGCGTCATGTACGTCAAATGGAAGCTTCAGGTCTTGAAAAACTTGCAGTGCCAGATGAGTACCTGTATGAGCGTATCACTGCTGAAGACATCCCATTAAAAGATGGTGATGTGATTGCAGCCAATACTGTATTAAGCCATGAAATCATGGTGAAAATTGCAGAAGGCGGCGTGAAGCAGTTCAATATCCTGTTCACTAATGATATCGACCGCGGTTCATTCGTTGCAGATTCTCTACGTGCAGATACGACGAGCAATCGTGAAGAAGCATTGGTAGAAATCTACAAAGTGATGCGTCCGGGCGAGCCACCAACAAAAGAAGCTGCTGAAAACTTATTCAACAACTTGTTCTTCTCTTCTGAACGTTATGACTTGTCCCCAGTCGGTCGTATGAAGTTCAACCGTCGTTTGGGTCGTCCTTACGAAGTCGGTACAGACCAGAAGTCACGTGAAGTTGAAGGCATTCTCTCGAACGAAGATATCACTGATGTATTAAAAACATTAGTTGAAATCCGTAACGGTAAAGGTGAAGTCGACGATATCGATCACCTGGGTAACCGTCGTGTTCGTTCTGTTGGTGAAATGACAGAAAACCAATTCCGTGTAGGTCTGGTTCGTGTTGAACGTGCTGTTAAAGAACGTTTAAGCCAAGCTGAAACTGACAACCTGTCTCCGCAAGATTTGATCAATGCGAAACCTGTTGCTGCTGCAATCAAAGAATTCTTTGGTTCAAGCCAGTTGTCTCAGTTTATGGATCAAAACAACCCGTTATCTGAGATTACGCACAAACGTCGTGTTTCTGCGCTTGGTCCTGGCGGTTTGACGCGTGAACGTGCAGGCTTTGAAGTACGTGACGTACATCAAACTCACTACGGTCGTGTATGTCCAATTGAAACGCCTGAAGGTCCAAACATTGGTTTGATCAACTCGCTTTCTGTTTATGCGAAATGTAACAACTTTGGTTTCCTGGAAACCCCATACCGTAAGGTTGTTGATGGTCGTGTAACAGATGAAGTTGAATACCTGTCTGCGATTGAAGAAGTAGGCACTGTGATTGCACAGGCCGATTCTGCAATGGATAAAGACGGTAACTTAACAGAAGAGTTTGTATCTGTTCGTCATCAGGGTGACTTCGTACGTATTCCTCCTGAAAAAGTAACGCATATGGATGTATCTGCTCAGCAGGTCGTATCTGTAGCAGCATCACTGATTCCATTCCTAGAACACGATGATGCCAACCGTGCATTAATGGGTTCGAACATGCAACGTCAGGCAGTTCCGACGTTGATTGCTGACAAGCCGCTTGTTGGTACCGGTATGGAAGCGAACGTAGCACATGACTCAGGTGTATGTGTGATCGCTCAGCGTGGTGGTCGTATCGAGTTTGTTGATGCGTCTCGTGTGGTTATTCGTGTGAATGAAGACGAAATGATCGCAGGTGAAGCAGGTGTAGATATCTACAACCTGATCAAATACACCCGTTCGAACCAGAACACTTGTATCAACCAGAAAGTTCTTGTGAACCTGGGCGATAAAGTAGGTCGTGGTGATGTCCTGGCTGATGGTCCATCGACTGATGGCGGTGAGCTGGCACTGGGTCAAAACATGCGCGTTGCGTTCATGACCTGGAATGGTTACAACTACGAAGACTCGATCTTACTTTCTGAGCGTGTTCTTCAAGAAGACCGTTTAACGTCTATTCATATCCAGGAATTATCATGTGTCGCACGTGATACCAAACTGGGTGCGGAAGAAATCACTGCTGATATTCCGAACGTAGGTGAAGCTGCTCTGTCTAAACTGGACGAGTCAGGTATCGTTTACATCGGTGCTGAAGTAACTGCTGGCGATATCCTGGTTGGTAAAGTAACCCCTAAAGGTGAAACACAACTTACTCCGGAAGAAAAATTGCTACGTGCAATCTTCGGTGAAAAAGCAGCTGACGTAAAAGACTCATCTTTACGCGTTCCATCAGGTACTAAAGGTACAGTCATTGACGTTCAAGTGTTTACACGTGACGGTCTTGAAAAAGACGAACGTGCTCAAGCAATTGAAAAAGCGCAATTGGATGCATACCGTAAAGACTTGAAAGAAGAATTCAAAATCTTCGAAGAAGCTGCACGTGAACGTGTAATCCGTCTACTGAATGGCCAAGAGTCGAATGGTGGCGGTACAACTAAACGTGGCGACAAACTGTCTGAAGACGTGTTGTCTGGTTTAGAGCTTGTTGATCTTCTTGAAATTCAACCAGTTGATGAAGCAATTGCTGAACGTTTAACTCAAATTCAAGTGTTCTTGAAAGAGAAGAGCTTCGAAATTGACGAGAAATTTGCTGAGAAAAAACGCAAACTTTCTACAGGCGATGAACTGACGACTGGCGTATTGAAAGTAGTTAAAGTTTATCTTGCTGTAAAACGTCGCATCCAACCGGGTGATAAGATGGCGGGTCGTCACGGTAACAAAGGTGTTGTATCAAACATCTTGCCGGTAGAAGACATGCCACATGATGCCAACGGTGTACCTGTTGATATCGTATTGAACCCGCTTGGCGTACCATCGCGTATGAACGTGGGTCAGATTCTTGAAACTCACTTGGGTATGGCGGCGAAAGGTCTTGGCGATCAAATCGACAAGATGATGAAAGAGCAACGTACTGTACTTGAGCTTCGTGATTTCCTGGACAAGATTTACAACAAAGTTGGTGGCGAACAAGAAGATCTTGATAGCTTGACTGATGAAGAAATCTTGAAACTTTCTGGCAACTTGCGTGCTGGTGTACCTTTGGCTACTCCTGTATTCGATGGTGCTGAAGAAGGTCAGATCAAAGAGTTGTTACAACTTGCAGGCCTGTCTAGTACTGGTCAGACCGTATTATATGATGGTCGTACTGGTGAGCGTTTCGATCGTCCGGTAACTGTCGGTTACATGTACATGCTGAAACTGAACCACTTGGTTGATGACAAGATGCATGCGCGTTCAACTGGTTCTTACTCTCTAGTTACGCAACAGCCGTTGGGTGGTAAAGCACAATTCGGTGGTCAGCGTTTCGGTGAGATGGAAGTCTGGGCACTAGAAGCTTACGGTGCAGCATATACGCTACAAGAAATGCTGACTGTGAAATCGGATGACGTTGAAGGCCGTACCCGTATCTACAAGAACATTGTAGATGGCAACCATTATATGGACCCGGGCATGCCTGAATCGTTCAACGTATTGACCAAAGAGATCCGTTCTTTAGGTATCAACATTGAACTGAAAAATGGTGACTAATTAGTTCCATTTAATCTCCCCAAACCCCTCTTTGATAAAGAGGGCTTCCCCCTTAACAAAGGGGGACTGAGGGGGATTAAAATTCAGTTAAAAAACAATATTTGTGACCCAGTTGTTGAGTGAAAATCTCCACAACACACGGAGAAAAAAATTGAAAGACTTGCTCGATATCATGCGCAAAAAGACGGATTCAGACGGTCATGCTCCAGTAGAGTTTGACCGCATCCGTATTGGTCTTGCGTCACCAGAAATGATTAAGTCATGGTCTCACGGTGAAGTTAAAAAGCCAGAAACCATTAACTATCGTACGTTCAAGCCTGAACGTGATGGTTTGTTCTGTGCCAAAATCTTTGGTCCAGTGAAAGATTACGAATGCTTGTGTGGTAAATACAAGCGTATGAAATACAAAGGCGTCATTTGTGAAAAATGTGGCGTTGAAGTAACAACTGCGAAAGTTCGTCGTGAACGTATGGGTCACATCGAGCTGGCGTCTCCAGTTGCCCACATCTGGTTCTTAAAATCATTACCGAGCCGTATCGGTCTATTATTAGACATGACGCTACGTGATATTGAACGTGTATTGTATTTCGAATCTTATGTAGTGACCGATCCGGGTATGACTCCATTTGAGAAATACCAGCTTCTAAATGATGAAGAATACTTCAATGCATTAGAAGAACACGGTGATGAATTCACAGCGAAAATGGGTGCTGAAGCGGTTCAAGACTTGTTGAAAGACATCGATCTTGAAGCTGAAATTGCGCGTCTTCGTGAAGAAATTCCTGTTACAACTTCAGAAACCAAGCTGAAAAAAGCGTCTAAGCGTTTGAAGTTGATGGAAGCATTCAACGATTCGAACAACAAGCCAGAATGGATGGTGTTAACTGTACTTCCAGTTCTTCCACCAGACCTTCGTCCGCTTGTACCACTTGAAGGTGGTCGTTTCGCGACTTCCGACCTGAACGATCTTTACCGTCGTGTGATCAACCGTAACAACCGTTTGAAGCGTCTTCTTGACCTTGCAGCGCCAGACATCATCGTACGTAACGAAAAACGTATGTTACAAGAGTCTGTAGATGCATTGCTGGATAACGGTCGTCGTGGTCGTGCAATTACCGGTTCGAACAAGCGTCCGCTTAAATCTTTGGCAGACATGATCAAAGGTAAGCAAGGTCGTTTCCGTCAAAACTTACTTGGTAAGCGTGTTGACTACTCTGGTCGTTCGGTAATTACTGTTGGTCCAAACCTTCGTTTGCACCAATGTGGTCTTCCGAAGAAAATGGCACTTGAACTGTTCAAACCATTCATTTTCGCGAAACTACAAGCTTCTGGTCAAGCAACCACCATTAAAGCTGCGAAGAAAATGGTTGAGCGTGAAACTCCAGAAGTTTGGGATGTTCTTGCTCACGTGATTCGTCAACATCCAGTGATGTTGAACCGTGCGCCAACACTTCACCGTTTGGGTCTTCAAGCATTTGAACCGATCCTGATCGAAGGTAAAGCGATCCGTCTACATCCACTTGTATGTGCTGCGTTTAACGCCGACTTCGATGGTGACCAGATGGCGGTACACGTACCATTAACACTTGAAGCTCAGCTTGAAGCTCGTGCGTTAATGATGTCGACGAACAACATTCTGTCTCCAGCGAACGGTGAGCCAATCATCGTACCGTCTCAGGACGTGGTCTTGGGCTTGTATTACATCACGCGTGATGCAATCAATGCCAAAGGTGAGGGCATGGTGTTCGCGGATACTCACGAAGTAAACCGTGCACTGGCAACAGGTCAGGTTGATCTACACGCTCGCGTTAAAGCACGTGTACACCAGACTGTGATCGACGAAGATGGTAACCGTGAACAGCAAACCATTATTGTAGATACGACGCCTGGTCGCTGCCTACTTTGGGAAGTTGTACCTGAAGGTATGGATTTCCAGCAAATTAACGTTGAGATGACCAAGAAAAACATCTCGAAATTAATTAACTCTTGCTACCGTAAATTGGGTCTGAAAGATACTGTTATCTTCGCTGACCAGTTGATGTACTTGGGCTTCCGTCAAGCGACGCGTTCAGGTGTATCTGTCGGTATGGAAGACATGGTTATTCCACCGCAAAAACAAGCAATTATTGGTAAAGCGGAAGCTGAAGTTCGTGAAATCGAACAACAGTTCGAACAAGGTTTCGTAACTGCCGGCGAACGTTATAACAAAGTGGTCGATATTTGGGCGCGTACCAATGACCAGGTTGCTAAAGCGATGATGGACAACTTGTCTTTTACCACTGTGAAGAACAAACAGGGTGAAGACGAGAAGCAAAAATCATTCAACTCGATCTACATGATGTCTGACTCGGGTGCCCGTGGTTCGGCAGCTCAGATTCGTCAGTTGGCGGGTATGCGTGGTTTGATGGCGAAGCCGGATGGCTCGATCATTGAAACGCCGATTAAAGCGAACTTCCGTGAAGGTTTGACCGTACTTCAGTACTTCATCTCGACACACGGTGCGCGTAAAGGTTTGGCCGATACAGCACTGAAAACTGCGAACTCTGGTTACTTGACTCGTCGTCTCGTAGACGTTGCGCAGGACTTGGTCATTACCGAGCCAGATTGTGGTACTTATGACGGTCTGGTAATGACTCCGTTCATTCAAGGTGGCGATGTCATCGAAAACCTGGGTGCACGAGTATTGGGTCGTGTGGTTGCTGAAGATGTGAAACGTGTAGGTACAGATGAAGTTCTACTTCCTCGTAATACGTTAATTGACGAGAAACTGGCGACGTTTATCGAAAGCCAAGGTGTCGACGAAATTAAAGTACGTTCAGTCGTGAACTGTGCGTCTACCTTCGGTGTATGTGCGAAATGTTACGGTCGTGACCTAGCACGTGGTCACCAAGTGAACCCGGGTGAGTCTGTTGGTGTAATGGCAGCTCAATCGATTGGTGAGCCAGGTACACAGTTAACGATGCGTACCTTCCACGTCGGTGGTGCTGCGAGCCGAACTTCTGCTGCAAACAGCGTACAAGTTCGTAACCAAGGTACAGTACGTTTCCACAACGTGAAAACAGTACAACATGCCAAAGGTCACTTGGTATCGACTTCACGTTCAGGTGAAATCGGTATTGCGGATGATTTAGGTCGTGAGCGCGAGCGCTATAAACTGCCTTACGGTGCGTCTATCTTGCTAAAAGATGGCGAAGCTGTAGAAGCAGGCGGTATTGTGGCGACTTGGGATCCGCATACACATCCATTGGTAACAGAAGTTGCTGGTAAAGTACGTTTCAGCCAGATTGCTGATGGCGTGACGGTTACTTCTAAAACTGATGATGCAACAGGTATGTCAACCATCGAAATCTTGCCAGTGACTTCACGTCCTGCGTCAGGTAAAGATTTGCGTCCTGCTGTTGTGTTGGATACCGTTGATGGTGGTGAACAGTTCTACTTCCTGCCACAGAACACGATTCTTTCTGTTCGCGATGGCGAAACGATTGGTGTCGGTGATGTCATCGGTCGTGTACCACAAGAAACTTCACGTACCCGTGATATTACCGGTGGTCTGCCGCGTGTAGCTGACTTGTTCGAAGCACGTAAGCCGAAAGAGCATGCAATCCTTGCAGAAGTGTCGGGTGTTGTAAGCTTTGGTAAAGAGACCAAAGGTAAGAACCGTCTGGTGATTACGCCGGATGATGGCTCTGAGATTTATGAAGAGCTGATTCCGAAATGGCGTACCATTAACGTGTTCGAAGGCGAACATGTGAACCGTGGTGAAACTATTTCTGATGGTCCACAGAACCCGCACGATATCTTACGTTTGAAAGGCGAAGTTGCGCTGACAAACTACATCGTGAACGAAGTTCAGGACGTATACCGTCTGCAAGGTGTAAAAATCAACGACAAGCATATTGAAGTCATCGTACGTCAAATGCTGCGTAAAGTTGATATCACTGATGGCGGCGATACCAGCTTCATCAAAGGTGAACAAGTGGATTACATCCGCGTTGTTCAAGAAAACCAAGCAGTTCTTGCACAAAACAAGTTCCCTGCGAAGTTTGAACGTCAATTGATGGGTATTACCAAAGCATCGCTTTCTACTGACTCGTTCATCTCTGCTGCATCGTTCCAGGAAACCACGCGTGTGTTAACTGAAGCGGCTGTAACAGGTAAAGAAGATGATTTACGCGGTTTGAAAGAGAATGTGGTTGTAGGTCGTCTGATCCCAGCGGGTACAGGTTTGGCTTACCACCTGGAGCGTCGTCGTCAAGAAGCAGAAGCTGCAGAATTTGAACTGCACAATGACTTCTCTGATGTAGACCAAGCTCTAAGCCAAGCATTTAACGAAGAATTCTAATTCGAGTTAAAGTTGAGAAAAGAGACGCCTTCGGGCGTCTTTTTTTTTGTCTGAAATTTATAAATAGGACATCTTGAACAGAAGAATAATCCATTGATATTTACAAAACTCAGCAGGAATACCGAGAGAAGTAACACGCTACAGATTTTAGTTTCATAAAATGAAGATAAGCTTAATTAAAGCAAGACAGGAAGGCCAAGGTCATGAAAAAATTAATGGGTGTTATGGCAGTTGCCACTCTTTTCACCTTTATGTTGGCGGGTTGTGAAAGTATGTCTGCCAATGAGCAACGGATCGGTGCTGCAGCCCTTGGTGGTGCAGTGGGTGGTGGTGTCGGTAATAAAGTCGGCGGTGGCGTTGGTGCAGCTGTTGGTGGTGGTGCCGGTGCGGCAGTGGGTAGTAAATCCCAAGGCGGTTCAAATCGTAATGCGACCTATAGTGGTGTAGGTGGTGCTGTTGGTTCAGCAGTTGGTAAAAGCATCTTCGGTGGTAACGCGGGTGCTGCAATTGGTGGTGCAATCGGTGGTGGTGCCGGTGCTGCGATTGAACAGGATAACCGTCGTCGTTAAGTCGAAAGTCATTTCAGATTTAGCTAGATTTAAAAGCGCCAATGTGGCGCTTTTATCTTATTTAGGAGCGTTAATTTTCCCTTTGCTCTGTTTCCGCCGGATATATACCGTTTTTTCTACTTCGGCAATTCTGACCCCGGCTTCATCATAAATATTCAGCTGATAATGCCGATACACTGGCGCGTTGTCAGTCGCCAGATTGATAATCGTGGCAATTTCTTCAGCAGAAATCCGAATGTCCGCCACCACTGTACCGCGACCCGGTGCCAAAAACTGAATGCTGGCGCCTTTATTCCAGACCAGGTATTTCGGCCCCAAATGATGCATCAGCAATAACATATAAAAGGGATCGACCATTGAATACAGGCTGCCACCAAAATGCACACCGACAATATTCTGGTTCTTACGGGTCAGCGGCATTTTGACCCGAACGTGATAATTATTAAAATCAATCTTATCAATTTCAATGCCTGCACCACGATAAGGGGCATAGCGGTTCAGAATAAATTTTGAAACCAGAGGCAGTTTTTGAATTTTCTGGAATAGGCTCATACTGACATTCTTTTTGCGGCTGTGATTATGCATACTAGAGCAACAAAAATGCGCTGGCATTGATCAATCATGCCGATTTATAAACTAAGTGGTCAATAACAAAAACAGGATCAAAAGATGGAAATGCACATGCAATGGGTCGATACCACGGATCAGCAGCGTCTTTGTGTCAAAACTTATGGACAATTCGAACAACCGGCATTGGTGCTGGTTCACGGCTATCCCGATCATCAGGCAGTTTGGGAGCCAGCCATTGCTCATTTGAGTCAGGATTACTTTGTTGTGACTTATGATGTCCGTGGCGCAGGTGAGTCCAGTATTCCCAAAAAAATCTCCGATTACCGCTTGGCCCGTTTAAGTCAGGATCTGGAAGAGGTGGTGAACGAAATATTGCCGAATCGAGCTTTTCATCTGGCTGCGCATGACTGGGGTTCAATTCAGTCCTGGGAATCTGTCACCGATCCACGCTTCAAAGGACGAATTCTGTCTTATAGCACCTTGTCTGGGCCATGTCTGGATCACGCGGCTTTCTGGATGCGTGAACAGTTCCAGCAAAACAAGACAAAATTCTTAAAGCAAATGAGCAAGTCCTGGTATATCGCGATGTTTCATTTGCCCTTGGTGGCGCCATTGGCCTGGAATTTTTTTAATCCGCAGCGTTGGGGCAAGATCGTGCAGCAACTGGAAAGACACGATGATCTGCCACTCAACCCGCATATTGTCAAAGATGGCAAATATGGTGTGAACCTGTATCGGGCCAATTTTTTGCCACGCTTAGCTCAACCACGGCAGCGTTTTGCCATCTGTCCGGTACAGGCGATTGTACTGAAATATGACCAGTTTGTCGGGCCAGATCTGGTTGATGAAATGTCAAAATGGGTGGATGATTTCTCGAAAGTAGAACTGGCTGCCAATCACTGGGCGATTCTGAGTCAACCGGAGCAAGTGGCTCAATTGATTGATGAGTTTATTCAGCGTAAATCTGTTGTCATCACTTGATAGGCCACTCAGCGAAACATGAACCCACCAGAAAAAAGTGGCGGAATTTTTATCCGCATTTTCTGATAAAATAGCCGCTTTCTCTCTATTCCGATTCATTATGTTCGCAATTCTTGCTGCTATTGGAGTCATGTTCGGACTCTCGTTGGCACGTGTACCTGTGGTTTTTGCCCTGGTCATTGGTGCTGTTACAGGTGGTTTATTGGCAGGTTTGGGCCTGCAGGGAACCTTGGACGCGTTTAACAATGGCTTGGGTGGTGGTGCCAAAATTGCCTTGGCTTACGGTATTTTAGGTGCATTTGCTTTGGCTCTGGCGCGTTCGGGTTTGCCGGATTTACTGGCTTATAAAATGATCAGCACCTTAAAAGGTGAGGCAGATTTTAAAGCGCAAAACCGGGTGAAATATCTGATCTTCTTCACGGTTGCCATTGCTGCTGTGTTCTCGCAAAACGTCATTCCCGTGCATATTGCCTTCATTCCGGTACTGATTCCACCGCTATTGATTGTATTTAACCATTTACAGCTGGATCGCCGTTTGGTGGCCTGTTTGCTGACCTTTGGTCTGGTAGGCACCTATATGCTGATTCCGGTCGGTTTTGGTGCCATCTTCCTGAATGACATTCTGGGTCATAACATCAATACTTTTGGTAAGCCATATGGATTTGAAATTAGCTATGACCAGATTCCATCTGCGATGGCAATTCCAGTATTCGGTATGTTTGTGGGCTTATTGGTGGCGATCTTTATTAGCTATCACAAACCACGTCAATATCAAGATATTCATGTCCAGGAACAGCAAAGTATTTCCGCTGAATTAGGTGTGGCTGAGCAGGTTAAACCGCAGATTGCCAAATTTACCATCTGGATGGCCGGCCTTGCAGTTATTGCCACATTGGCGGTACAGCTTTATTCAGACTCGATGATTCTGGCCGGTCTGGTCGGTGTAGCAATCCTGAGTTGTGCCGGGATCTTTAAATGGAAAGAAGCGGATGATGTGATCATTACCGGTATGCGCATGATGGCGCTAGTTGGCTTTATCATGATTGCAGCACAAGGCTTTGCCGCGGTGATTGAAGCGACTAATCAGGTACCAACCTTGGTTGAAGCATCGGTCAACTGGATTGGTAATAGTCAGGCATTGGCTGCCTTCCTGATGCTGTTGATTGGTTTGCTGATCACATTGGGCATTGGTTCGTCTTTCTCAACCATTCCCATTCTGGCGATTATTTATGTTCCGCTGTGTATCCAGTTCGGTTTTAGCCCGGCTGCGACTATTGCAATTATCGGGACTGCAGCAGCTTTGGGGGATGCCGGTTCTCCAGCTTCGGATTCAACTTTGGGCCCAACTTCTGGTCTGAATATGGATGGTCAGCATGATCATATGAAGGATAGTGTGATTCCAACCTTCATTCACTTTAATATTCCGTTGATGATTTTTGGCTGGATTGCAGCCATGGTTCTGTAAGTCAATTTCAATCTGCTCCGATATCTATTGGAGCAGATTTATCTGGATTTAAAATAAATAATAAGATGTATTTAAAATATATGTTTAAATAGAAATTAATATAAACCTGATTATTTTACTCTGAATAAAACCATATTTATCTGATTAATTTACTTAGTATTTAAAACCAACCAGTCTGGTCAATTTAAAATAAATATTTATTAAAATCAATACATTAAATAATAATTAAAAATTAGTTTTATAATCCTTATTGCATATTATTTTCCCTCGTGTTTATTATTAATTAAGATTTATTTTCTCAATAATTATTCTTCCTGTGGGGTATTTTAAAATGTTAAAGCAAGTCGCTCTAATTGCATTAATGGGTCTTTCTGCATCTGCGATGGCAGGTCAATGGCAGGTGAAAGTTGGTGCCAGTTCTTTAGCACCATCAAGTGACACTGAAATTGCACCAGGTTTAGTCGTAGAAGCGGATCAAGAATATGGTTTTACGCCATCGGTTGAATACTTTTTTAATGACAATATCTCTGCAGAACTTTTATTAGCCACACCATTCAATCACGACATCTCTCTTCAAGGTGTGGGTAAGGTGGCTAAGATCAAACATCTGCCACCCACAATTACTGCTAAATATCACTTTAAAAACGCAACACGCTTTACGCCATATATTGGTGTAGGTGGCACAGCTTTTATTGCTTGGGATGAAGAAGGTCTGGCTAAAGATGTGAAAGAAGCATTTGGTGTAGCAGGTCAGATCGGCTTTAATTATCAGCCAGCAGATGCCAAAAACTGGGGAGTATTTGCTGACGTGCGCTATGCAGATTTGAGTCCTGAAGTGACTTTAGATGATGCCAATAATACTAAATTTGATTTCGATATTGATCCTTGGGTTTACACGATCGGTTATAGCTACAAGTTCTAAATTCTAACCTTGCTCAACAAAAAAGTCTCATCTTGAATGAGGCTTTTTTTTCAAAATAACAACGATTTATAACTTATTGAAATTGAGCAGATCGGCAATGTTCAACTATATTAAAATGAATAAAGTAAATATTAATTGAATACGACTTAATAATTGAATAATAAGGAAGATCAGCATGAGGTTTTTAAACCAAGGTATTTTAATCTTCTTCAGCCTGCTGGCAGGGTCTGCCTATGCGGCGAGTTTTGATTGTCAGAAAACTGAAACCGTGACAGAGAAAGCGATTTGTGAACATCGTCTGCTCAATGATGCCGATGTCAAGATGAGCACCAGCTATCATATTTTGCGCCGTATGGTGCCTATGGGAACCCGCTCGGTGATCCAGCGCGATCAGGTGAAATGGCTACAGTTTCGTGACCGCTGTCAGGAATCTGTGTCTTGTCTGAGTCAGGTTTATAATATGCGCCAGCAGCAAATAGACCTGCAATTTCAACGTATTTATAAGCTTGGGCCTTATTAGGACTTAAACCTAAGCCTTTACAAATCCAAGTCATTTTAGATCAAGAGATCCTTTATAAAATATCTTGAGAAAAAATATACAACTGGCTATTGAAAATTTAGTAACTCACTCCATTCATATAGGCAACAGTATTGACCTGTATTTAAAATAAAAGGAGTGATTAATGAGCGAGTCTAGCGCACAAAAACATAGTTTCCAGGCTGAAGTGGCTCAGTTACTACATCTCGTGACCCATTCGCTTTATTCAAACCCTGAAATTTTCCTACGCGAATTGATCTCGAATGCCTCAGATGCATGCGACAAATTACGTTTTGAAGGGATTAACCATCCCGAATTTTATGAAAATGATCCGGATCTGCGCGTTCGTGTCAGTCTGGATGCAGACAATAAAACCATTACCATTTCAGATAACGGGATCGGCTTAAGCGAACAGGAAGCTATTGATAATTTAGGGACTATTGCCAAATCAGGCACCAAAGACTTTATGTCCAAACTGACCGGCGATCAAAAGGCTGATGCCCAGCTAATTGGCCAGTTTGGTGTCGGTTTCTATTCCGGTTTTATTGTGGCTGACAAGATCACGGTAGAGTCGCGTCGTGCTGGCACAGATGTCTCTGAAGGGGTGCGCTGGATCAGTGGCGGAACCGGTGAGTTCGAAGTTGAACAGATCACGAAACAAGGACGTGGTACCGATATTATTCTGCACTTACGTGATGATGCGCTGGATTATCTGCAAAGCTATAAAGTGAAGCAGATTATCAATAAATATTCAGACCACATCAGCCTACCAATCCAGATGCAAAAAGAAGTCTGGCAGGAAGAAGAAGCGGCTGAAGGTGAAACATCTAAAGGTGGCCAGTATGTCAAAACCGATGAGTGGGAAGCCATTAACTCGGCCAGCGCATTATGGACTCGTAACAAGTCTGAAATCACTGAAGAGCAGTATGTCGAGTTCTACAAGAACTTAAGCCATGATTTCGCAGCGCCATTGGCCTGGGCGCATAACCGGGTTGAGGGCAGCACTGAATATACCCAGTTGTTATATATTCCAAGCAAAGCGCCACATGATATTTTCACCCGTGAATCCAAAGCGGGTATCAAACTGTATGTGAAACGTGTGTTCATTATGGATGATGCAGATAACCTGATTCCAAACTACCTGCGCTTTGTGCAAGGTGTGGTGGACAGTGCCGATCTGCCATTGAACGTCAGTCGCGAGTTATTACAAGAAAGCCGTGATGTAAAAACCATCCGTGAAGGCAATACCCGCCGTATCCTGACCATTTTGGATAATCTGGCTAAATCTGAAGATGAAAAAGATCAGGCAAACTTCAAAACCTTCTATCAGGAATTTGCTTCAGTATTGAAAGAAGGTCTGGGTGAAGATTTCAGTAACCGTGAACGTATCTTGAAACTGCTGCGTTATGCAACATCAAACAATGACGAGGTCAGCACGTCATTGGCAGACTATAAAGCACGCATGAAAGACGGCCAGAAAGCCATTTATTATGTGACTGCAGATAGTCTGAATGCTGCGAAAAATTCACCACAACTGGAACTGTTCAAGAAAAAAGGCATTGAAGTTCTGTTGATGACTGAACGCGTGGATGAATGGGCGATGAACTTCGTGAATGAGTTCGATGGTACGCCTTTGCAAAACGTGTCGAAAGGTGCAGTTGACTTAGGTGACCTTCAGGATGCCGAAGAGAAGAAAGCCCTTGAAGAAGCCGCAGCCCAGTTTAAACCGGTGGTGGATAAGTTGACGGATTCATTAAAAGACAAGACCAAAGAAGTGCGGGTGACGACGCGTCTGGTCGATTCTCCGGCTTGTCTGGTGACTGGAGAAGGTGAGTTGTCTCCGCAGCTGATTCGTATGCTGAAAGATGCAGGCCAACCTGTGCCGGATATCAAGCCGATTTTGGAAATCAACCCGGAACATCCGTTGGTGAAAAAACTGGATGGCTCGGCGCAGTTTGATGATCTGGCCAATGTGATCTTTGACCAGGCAGTGATTGCAGAAGGTGGATTACCAGAAAATCCTGCTGAATATGTCAAGCGGATTAATAGCTTGCTGCTTGCTTAACTGCTGATGTGTTGAATGAGAAAATCCCTCTTCGGAGGGATTTTTTATGCCTGCTTCATTTTTCATTTCTAGAAATGATCTGGAAAAACGATAGAGAGAATAAAAAAATACCTTCGAATCATAAATCTATATTTTAGATTATTAATTAATTTTTAATTTATAATTGCGATCATTAAGCAAAGAGAGAGAATGTTATGAAATCTAAGCTGATGATCAGTATGGGCGCTGTAATCCTGATGTCGATGAGCCAGTTTAGTCTAGCGGCACCTGCTGCAGAAAAAGTGGTACGCACAGATCGCATCAGTTTTTATAAAGTTGCGAAAGTAGAGGCAGCAAAACCACAACGTGTGCAACGTAGCGATCGTATTCGCTTCAATATGCCAGTGATGGAGCAACCCTCATTGCAGCAAAAACGTGTGCTACGCAGTGATCGTATTATCCTGAATAAAACCAGCTAATACTTACCGCGCTGATTGCCTCAGTAATATTGAAAAAAGCCCATGAATGATGGGCTTTTATTATTTTCTAGTATCAGTCAGTTTAAAACAACGCTTCTAAACGTACCAAAGCCCCGACATAGTGGTCACGATCCTCGCGATGATCATTCAGGTAGTTCAGGTCGGTCTGGACAAAAAACCATTCACGTAAAAAAGGTTGTCTCCAGGACACATAGGGGCCCCAGCGGTTAAGACGCAGATCCTTGTCATTTAGATAACCACCGGTATAAATGCCGTAACTAAAACGGTTGTCCTGAAAAAACTGATGTTGCCTAAAGGTGTAGTTGTCCCAGGTCAGATCGTCGTCTTGTTCATCTGCATAAGTCAGACTGAGCTGATTGGAGAAAAAGGCCTGATTGGGACGGGCGTGGATTAGTTCCAAGTTGGTCCGTAAATAGTTTTCACTTTGAATGCCATAGCGATAAATCTGTTCGGCATGAAAAGAGTAGTCATTTTCTAGTGTCCAGTCCTTACTGGCTTTGACACGCAGATAAATATCATCGCCAGAACGTAAGCCCAGATCCAGATCGGTTTCGAAAGGAATACGATCTGACCATTCAGACCAACGTAAGGCAAAAGAGCTGTTATCTTCACGTGCACGTTTAGTATCCAGACGTTTATCTCCGGAAGTGGCAGGATTTTCATTGGTAATCGCGACATTGCTGTCTAATTCATTGTCCAGACTGTCATCACCAAAAACCACACTCAGCTTTTGTTCCAAGGTTGGAAGTTTGATCTTGCCGCGGATTCGGGGTTTAATCTCATAGCCTTCATATTCATCCCAGCGATTATCTAAAATGATCCGTAATGTGGCTGCAGCTGGCTGATCCGGATCGGTTTCACCAAACCAGTTATCAATTTTATGTGCAGTACGATCAGCCCATTCGCGGATGCCTTTCTGTTTTTGATCCGCCCATGAATAATTTTCTGTCTCTAGTGTGGATGGAACGATGGCGACACTTGATTGCTCTGGCAGAACCGTCGGTGTTGCATCGATCAAACGTGGAATCTGATCCAGCAAGCCTGATCGGCTTGGCTCTGTATTTGTTGTACTGGCAGGAGCAGCTGTGACTGAATTTGCCCAAGACATGCTACCACTCATTCCTAAGCCCAGAGAGAGCAGTAAAATTTGAGTAATCCTGTTTATTTGCATGAGATATTTGTTGCTCTTGTATTCTTATATTCAGCTGTAGTTTTCTAAAAAACGGCCTTAAAAAGCAAGTTAAAGCTACAAAATAACAGCAATTATTCAATCATTTGAGCCTGAATTTCCCGATAAAGCTCTAATACCCGAATGGGTTGTGGCATTGTTAAAATAATATTGTGAATATTCTGCCAATTGAGCTGTTTGTCGCGTTGCAGCAAGATGTATGGATAGGCCAGCTCATCCTCTGCGAGAGAGATGCGTTTTTCACCATGAATCACTCGGATTTTTTGATGTTCCTGTAGCAAAAGCACTGGGGTAGAAAAATCCGCAGCAGCTTCTTTAAACGAGATAAATTTCTGCTTTTGAATGGACTGTGCGGGTATAAATGGATGGTAATCTGGCTGTGTCCAGGCTGTTTCAGCCTGCTGCAAGTAAGCCGTTGAAAAAAGCTCGAGTTGCATGAAACTGGTGCTTATAACAGACCATGCTAGTGATTTAATCGCAGCAGCCTGGCGTTGATGATGGCTGAGCCAATGTTGAATACAATAGTGAGCCTGCAACTGACTCGGTACCCCTAAGAGCATCAGATATTTAACAAACTGGCCTTGCAGATTCAGTTGTTCAACCAAATAAACCTGACGTGCCTGCCAGTTATCTTCTGCTGCATAATACAGTGCGATATCCAGATAGATGGGATGTTCGATATTGGGACCTAATTCTAAAGCACAGAGTCGCTGGATATTGGTTTCTTCTAAGCCTAAAGGGTGTACATGAGCGTTTAGTTCGCCTAGTTGAATCTGTACAGGGAATTGAATCAATTCGGAGACTGTGATCTGTTCTTGCGGAATGGTCGTTTCAGCTTTGAGCTGAGGATCTAGTTCCTTGGGTTCAGTCAGTATCTGATTGGTTGACTCATTTGAGCGATTTAATTCTAGTGCATGTATTCTTGCCCTCGGCCGTCCCCGATGATATTTGGTTGTTTCCACAGCTTTTAAGCTGGTTTCAGCTTCGTTTAAGGATAGGGCAGGAACAATCAAGGGTGGATCCTGTTTCAGACACGAAAATTGCTGCTGTTGTTGCAAAAGCCAGATATAACAGTGTTGCAGTTCAGCCCATTGGCTGTGCAGGGCAGGAGATTGGGGAGCCGGGATCAGCCAGATTTGCCAGCCACGTTCAGGATGATGTAAAACTGCCCAGCCAGAATCCGGATGGGCAGACAATGCTTGTTCCAGCGCCAAGACTTCGGTGAAATAGCCACGAAAGCTTAGATGATAAGACGTGTTAGCAGAAAATTGGTAGGCGACAAGTTCAGGCTGAGTGCGGGCTTTAAATGCTGAAATTTGGGTTTTGAAAATAGGCTCATCACACAGATTAAAAATATCGCGTATTCTTTTTTTAGAACGGGCAATTTCATATAAAGGCAGGACTTTATGCTCCAGTTGCTGCGCCAGTCCATGTAGTTCTTTAATTAAGTGTGCTTTTTCTAAAGCATTCATTTTTTGATCTCTAGAGATGTTTCAGTGCTTTATCCAGGGTTTGTGCCAATGCGAGGTTGACCGCCAGCTCGACCAGTCTGTATTCAGCAGAATTCGAGTCTGTATAGCTTTCTGCCATTTCAATTAAATAATCAATAGAAACTGACTGAGGCGGAATTTTGCCCTGTACCAATGCCTGAAGTTCATGCATAAAAAATTTTCTTATCATTAATCTATTTATATTGCTGCAATTATAAGCAGAGATCACATAAAATAGTGATCTATTTTGAGTATTTTATAAACAAATTTTTTAATTAAAAGTGATAAAAATCAATAGAAAAAATGAGAGTAGGAAATAGTCGATATTTTTTTTAGAGTCGTGTATCTTTCACACGGAATGTGGTCAATGTGATCAAAAAAAACAGGCTGAATCAATCAGCCTGTTTTAATGAAAAATAGCTTTGCATTAAGCTGTTTTTTCAGTTGCTACAGTCGCAGCATCTGCATTTACTGTTTCAGCAGGTGCTTTAGTTGCTGGAAAGTCTGGCAGATGAACCACTTGCGCCATTTGTGCAGACGCTTGAACAGAAAAAGCCATAACGGTTGCTGCGAAAGCAAATTTAAGAGCATTCATAGGATGACCTTTAATATCAGAGTGTTCAATGACTTGAACAGAGGAGAATATTTAAACTTAATTCGGGTGAAATAATAGCAAATAAGACTTAATAGAAAATGATAGATTCGGCAAATTTAGGCAGTAAATTTTAGATAAATTACTCTATAAAACAATAAATTAGTATATTTGCTCTAGTTTGATTTGTGTGGTTTTACAGGGCTTTATACTTTATTTTAGCGATGAGAATCTGGACTTGATCAAGTGCCAAAACAAGCGGCGATGTGTTTTTGATCTGCCAATTTAAGATTGAATTTCGAGCTTTGTTCAATCCATGTAAGTTTTTGCTATCGCTTGTTTACGGGCTGCTGCAATCTTCTGAGAATGGACTAAGATGGAATTCCATTCATTTTCATGCTGAGAGTTTTATTATGGCAATTGCAAAAGTGGTAGAAGTCAATTCAAGCAGCAATAAAAGCTTTGAAGATGCGATTCAAACGGGCATTCAAAAAGTCACAGAAACGGTCAAAAATGTACAAGGTGCTTGGATCAATGAACAGAAGGTTGTCATTAAAGAAAATAAAATCACGGAATATCGTGTCAATTTAAAAATTAGTTTTCTGGTTGATTAAGCGAATACCATTCAATAACAAATAAAAAACCCCATTTAAAATGGGGTTTTTTTTATTGAACGTTGTTTTATTTAGCTTGGTCTGGCGTGTCACACGTTTCTGTTGAGCACTGTGCTGCCTGACTGTTGGTTGATGTATCGAGCGCTTTTTCAAATACTTGCAGGAAAACTTCTTTAGGCTGCGCGCCTGCCAATGCCACACGTTGATCAAAAACAAAGAAAGGCACACCAGTCACTTTGAGTTGTTCGTGTGCCACTTCCTGATCGAATTTGACGAAATCAGCATATTCCTCCGAATCCAACAGATCATCGACTTCGACCGGATTGAGGCCGATACGCGCTGCGACATCTTCCAGCGTTTCACGTTCTCCAATCGCCAGACCTTGGGTCATATAACTATAGAAGAATGCTTCCTGTGCTTCATTGCCCAGACCCTTGCTTTGCGCCAGGTGAATCAGGCGATGCGCATTAAAGGTATTGCCTGAATTGGCACCTTCCCAGTTAAATTCGATACCTTCGGCTTTGGCCATTTCAGCAATATTGCGCTGCATTTCTTCGACTTCAGCCACAGTACGGCCATATTTTTGCGCCAGACGCTCAGAGTTAGAAATTTCCTGACGTACCGGTGCTTCAGGATCGAGCTGGAAACTGTGCCAATGCACTTCAAGCTCAATACCTGCTTCTTCTGCCGCAGCTTCTAAACGTTTTTTACCAATATAGCAGAAGGGGCAAACCACATCTGACCAGATATCTACGCGCATGTCATGTCTCTAATTTTGCTCTTGTGTTCAAGTATGAGGGTGAAGAATCAGAATTTAAAGCCCTTGAGCATCAGAAGTGTATTTCTACAGCAGATCGGCAGGATAAATAAAAGAAGAAAGAGTAGGTGATAGCCAGATGGCTTCCTTAATATAATCAGGTTCTGACTATTCAAAAAAAATATAAAAATGCCATAAAAAAACGCCCCGTAGGGCGTTTTGTGAATGCAGTCAATTATGCAGTTTTTACTGCAGCTTCAACAGCAAGCATGTGACCATTTTCTTCGAAGTTTGAGTGCCAAGAAAGCGCTTCACGAAGAAGATGAGGGGTATGGCCGCCTTTTGCACATGCACGGTCAAAGTAATCATTCAACGCATCGCGGTACATTGGGTGCGCACAGTTATCAATTACTGCACGTGCACGCTCACGCGGAGCCAAACCACGAAGATCCGCAAGACCTTGTTCAGTCACTAGGATATCAACATCATGTTCTGCGTGGTCGATATGTGAAGCAAACGGCACTACAGAAGAGATGTCTCCACCTTTCGCGATTGATTTGGTTACGAAGATCGCCAAGTGGGCATTACGTGCGAAGTCACCTGAACCACCAATACCGTTCATCATCTTGGTACCACATACGTGAGTTGAGTTGACGTTACCGTAAATATCAAACTCAAGTGCAGTGTTGATGCCGATAATACCTAAACGACGTACCAGTTCAGGATGGTTTGAAATTTCCTGTGGACGTAATACCAGTTTGTCTTTGTATTGTTCTAGGTTGTTAAATACTTTCTCGCCGTACTTAGCAGAAAGCGTAATAGAAGAACCTGAAGCAAACTTCATTTTACCGGCATCGATCAATTCAAACGTACAGTCTTGTAGTACTTCTGAGTACATGATCAAGTCTTCGAAGTTTGAATCTTTCAGACCCGTCAATACGGCGTTTGCAATTGAACCGATCCCTGCTTGAAGAGGTCCGAGGTTTTTCGGTAGACGGTCTTCAGCTACTTCTTTTTCAAAGAAAGCGATCAAATGGTTGGCAATGCTTTGAGTCTCATCATCTGGTGCGGTTACAGTAGATGGAGAGTCGTGCAATTCGCTGTTAAATACGATACCAACAATTTTAGATGGATCGATATTGATCGCATGCGTACCAATACGCTCATCAACTTGAGTCAATGGAATCGCTTGACGCGTTGGACGATACGTCGGGATGTAGATATCGTGCAAGCCTTCAAATGCCGGGCTTAAATTCGTATTGATTTCTACAATCACTTTTTCAGCAAAAATCGCAAAGCTTGCAGAGTTACCAACAGATGTTGTTGGAATGATGCCGCCATCTTCAGTAATTGCTACGGCTTCGATGATCGCAACGTCTGGTTTTTTCAACTGCAGGTTACGCATTTGCTCAACAGTTTCAGACAAGTGCTGGTCAATGAACATCACTTCGCCGTTATTGATCGCTTTACGTAAAGTATTGTCTACCTGGAACGGTAAACGGCGTGCCAATACGCCAGCTTCAGTCAGTTGTTTGTCTAGATCGTTCCCTAGTGATGCACCAGTAATTAACGTGATCTTTAATGGATTTACTTTTGCCTGCTGAACCAAAGCTAAAGGAACCGCCTTCGCTTCACCAGCGCGAGTAAAGCCACTCATGCCCACAGTCATGCCATCTTTGATGAATTCAGCCGCTTGTTCTGGGCTGATGACTTTGTTGTGTAGGGAGGCTAAACGGATACGATCTAAAGACATTTTAACTCTCATTAATTCTTAAACTATGAGACGGATTGTACCGCTCAAAAAATGTATTGTGCATAGGTGTTAGGCTAAGGTCTAATTTTTTAGCTAAATGTAGGTATAATGAAAAATGATGATTTTTAAATGATTGAATTCATGAACTATAAAATAAATTGTATAGAAAAACTAAAAAGTCATTTGTTGAATTACTGATCACTTCTTAAAAGTGATCAGTCAAAGTTTGGCGAATTTTATCGAGTGTGGTGGCTGGGGAAAGTGTCTCTGGGTTCACCTGATTCACGGGTAGTGAAATGATAGCTTCCAGCCCACCTTCAGGACGATTATGAATACGCAATTGGCCATGGTGAATATCGACAATCCGTTTAACAATGGCCAGCCCCAAGCCACTGCCTTGTATCGTTCGTGCCGAATTGCCCCGAACAAAAGGCTGCATCAAGGCTTCAATCTGATCTTCCGGAATGCCTTCGCCATGGTCTGCGACACAAATCAACAGTTGATCTTCTTCAACATGCGCAGAAAGCTCAATTGGTTCTGAACCATAGCGTTTTGAGTTGTTGATCAGATTGCCAATCAGTCTTTTTAGCGACATGCTACGTGCCTGAATGGTCGGTATATCTTGTGGGGTGAAACGGATATCTAGCGGTTTAAACTGCTTGACCAGTTCCTGTAGCAGTACATTGACATTGGTGTCCTGCGGTTCTTCATCGGAACCGTCGCGCATATAGGAAATGAACTGATCCAGAATCGCGTCCATATCTTCGACATCATAAATCAGGCCTTCTTTGAGAAAGTCTTCATCTGGCATCATTTCGGCACTGAGGCGGATTCGGGTTAAGGGCGTGCGCAAGTCATGTGAAATGCCGGCCAGCATGATTCGGCGTTCCCGCTCGGTCTGGTCCAGCGTATAAATCATCTGATTAAAGGCATGATTGACCTGACGGATTTCCAGTGGACCATGATTGGTATCTAGATAGGGTGCTGAGCCGATGCGGCTATAACTGTTGGCGGCATTCTGCAAACGGCGTAAAGGACGGTTGAGCTGACGCACCAAGGTCAAAATAATGATGCCGACAATAATCGGCGTGCCAAGCAACCAGCCCAAAATCAGTTCATTGCTATAATTGGCATAAGTCTTTAAAGGTTCCTGTACCCAGTGGCCATTCATTTCAGGGGTCTGGATCCAGATACGTGGACTCGGCTTAAACTGGAAATAGACTGTGGCTTGTTCGATACGTAACTCTTTGGCCAGTTTGGTTTCGATCTGCCGGGTAAAAAATTCTGCAATCAGCTTTTCACGGACAGTGGGATATTCTGCTGGATTGGTCACGTATTCAATGCCGACCCGATTTCTTAACCAATCGTCAATGTCGAGTTCCTGCTGTTTGTGATACAGGCGCAGATCGGGATTGTTGAGAATTTCCAGTTCCATGGCCAGATAACGCGCATGTTGCTGGATTTCAGGTAAAAACAGGGTACGCCAAAAGAACCATAAGGACATGAACAGGCTGAAACAGACCACGAAAACCACCAGTACCGTGGTACGCATGGCAGCAGAACGCGGTTTGATCTTGTCGAGAAAGCGTTCCCCGCGGGTACGCTTTTTTTCCGAGTAGCTGACAAAATCGGTAAATTTTTGTGGATCGATGGGGTCGAGTTTCACACCAGCTCCCTGTAGGCATTTTCCAAATTGAGCAGTAATAATATTTGTAATGGAATCTTACTGCTTGAACCTTCGATGGAAGGAGCTTGTTGTGTTACTTTTTTTGAAAAAATGAGCAACACTGTTACGCAAGTAAAAACTTTGCCATTCGCTGAACTCGCGCATTTGTATACGAGCCTTTAAAGAAGGGAGGCTCAAACAGCAGCGAATGGCTTTTAGGGACAATAGACTGGGGTAATCTTTATCCTATAATTTTTCCTTTATTCAGCACCATCTGGAACAAAGACATAACCCACACCCCATACGGTCTGGATATAACGTGCACGCGCAGGATTTTCTTCAACCAGACGGCGTAAACGTGACACCTGAACATCAATTGAACGTTCCATGGCACCCCATTCACGGCCACGCGCCAGATTCATCAGCTTGTCGCGGGTTAATGGTTCGCGTGGATGCTGCACCAGTGCTTTCAGTACCGCAAACTCACCGGTAGTGAGTGTTACCACTTGACCTTCACGGGTCAGGGTGCGGGTAGAGAGATCTAGCGACCATGGGCCAAAAGAAACCACTTCCATCTGTTGGCTTGGTGCACCCGGCACTTCACGTACCTGACGGCGCAATACCGCACGAATACGTGCCAGCAGCTCATTCGGGTTAAACGGTTTAGGCAAGTAATCATCGGCACCTGCTTCTAAACCGGCAATACGATCCGAGTCGCTACCACGAGCGGTGAGCATAATGATAGGCGTATCGATATTGGATTGGCGTAAACGACGACAGATACTCAAGCCATCTTCGACCGGAAGCATAAAGTCGAGCACGATCAGAGAAAACAGTTCCCGCTGTAAAAGTCGATCCATCTGCGTGGCATCATGTGCAGTTTTAACCACAAAGCCTTTATCTTCGAGAAAACGCTGTAATAAGGTACGCAGACGAACATCATCATCAACCACCAGGATCCGTTCGACCCGGTCCGTTTCGGTATGTACGGCATCGGCTTTTTCAGCAGGTACAACTAAACTCATGAGATGCTCCTTTATTCTTTATTGTCGTCATAAACAAAAATCAAATAGGCTTTGAGTATACGATTTATTGATATTAATTGACTATGCTCTAAAGCACCAAATATTGCAGTTAAAATCAAGACATAGATACCAAATATATACATCTAAATGAGCAAAAAATACGATTTTAAGCTGGATAAAAAGCAAAGTTCATACAAACTTTATCGGGAAAAGCTGAAAACTGTGGCACTTCATAATATAAAGATGAGGTAAATTAATAAAAACAATGGTGGATTTTATAGACCCGGTCTTTATAATCATGCCATTTAGTACTTATCCTTGTGGGATCAAACACGATGACTGACTTAGTTCAGCAGTTGGCAAAAGAACTTGCCGTACGTCCAAATCAAGTTGAGGCTGCCATCAAGCTTATTGATGAAGGTGCCAGTGTTCCTTTTATTGCACGTTACCGTAAAGAAGTAACGCAAGGCTTAGACGATACGCAACTACGTCAACTCGATACGCGTTTATCATACTTGCGTGATTTGTATGAGCGCCGTGAAAAGGTGATTGAATCACTCAAAGAACAAGATAAATTATCTGATGATTTATTGGCGCGTGTGAATGCGGCCGAAACCAAAAATGCATTAGAAGAAATTTACGCGCCGTACCGCCCAAAACGTACCAGTAAATCATTCAAGGCCAAAGAAGCCGGTTTAGGCCCGATTGCCGAAAAAATCTTTAATGAAGCCGTTGATCCAGCTGAAGCTTTGGCGGGCTTTAGCCATGAAGATTATCCAGATACTGAAAGCCAGCTTGATGCGATCCAGCACATCCTGATTGATGACTGGGCACAAAATATCGCACTGACCACTGAACTTAAAGCGACATTTGCAAAAACTGCCGTGCTGAAAAGTTTAGTTGCCAGTGATGAGAAAAAAGAAGTCGGTAAAAAATTCCGTGATTATTTCGATTTCTCTGAAAACTTGAACAAAGTGCCTTCACATCGTTTATTGGCGATGCTGCGTGGCCGTCAGGAAAACGTTTTAGGCCTGAAAGTTGATGGCGAAGATGATGCTCCATTGGCGCGTATTGAAACTGAATACAATCTTGAAACTGTTCAGCCACAAGCTCGTCAGGATTTCTTGAAGCAAACTGCAAAATTGTTCTGGCTCGGTAAACTTCGTCCAACGATTGAACATTCATTGCTGACTGAAAAACGTCTGGCTGCTGAAACAGAAGCGATGAACGTCTTTGCTGAAAACCTGCGTCATTTACTGCTGTCTGCACCTGCAGGCGCACGTACCACTTTGGGCGTGGACCCAGGTATCCGTACTGGTGTGAAACTGGCGGTGGTGAACGAGTCTGGTGATGTACTGGCACATAGTACGATTTATCCATTTGCGCCAAAAGATGATAAAGATGGTTCATTAACTGAACTTGCACGTTTATGCCGCGAGTTCAATGTTGACCTGATCGCGATTGGTAATGGTACTGCAAGCCGTGAAACTGAAGCTTTAGTTGCTGAAATGATGGCTGCGAACAGTGATCTGAAAATGACACGTGTGTCTGTGTCTGAAGCAGGTGCATCTGTATATTCAGCATCTGAACTGGCTTCACAGGAACTTCCAGAGCTGGACGTGTCGATCCGTGGTGCAGTATCGATTGCACGCCGTTTGCAGGATCCATTGGCGGAACTGGTGAAAATCGATCCGAAATCGATTGGTGTGGGTCAGTATCAACATGACGTGAACCAGACCGGTCTGGCGAAAACCTTAGAAGCAGTAGTCGAAGACTGTGTGAACTCGGTGGGTGTGGATGTAAATACTGCATCAGCAGCAATTCTGGGTTATATCGCGGGTCTGAATAAATCGATCGCACAGCAAATTGTGGAATTCCGTAAGGAAAATGGTCGTTTTGACAATCGTCAGTCTTTGAAAAAAGTACCACGTTTAGGCGAGCGTACTTTTGAGCAGGCTGCGGGCTTCTTGCGTATTCAAGATGGTACAGAACCACTGGATGCGTCTGCAGTTCACCCTGAGTCATATGCTTTGGTGAGCAAAATTGTTGAAGCAAAAGCAACGACTGTAAAAGACATCATTGGCAATACTGAAATCATTCGCCAAGTGAATGCAGAAGAATTTGCAGACGAGAAATTTGGTCTGCCGACGATTCAAGACGTATTGGCTGAACTGGAAAAACCGGGCCGTGACCCGCGTCCAGAATTCCGCACTGCTAAATTCCGTGATGACATTACTGAAGTTGCGCAATTGTCTGAAGGCATGCAACTGGAAGGTGTAGTCACTAACGTGACTAACTTCGGTGCATTTGTCGATATGGGCGTGCATCAAGATGGTTTGGTACATATTTCTGAACTTGCCAATGAATTCGTCGCTGATCCGCATAAAGTGGTGAAACCGGGTCAAATCGTACAAGTCCGTGTTTTGAATGTGGATGCTGAACGTAACCGCGTGAATCTGTCGATGCGTCCTGAAGGTTCTGAAGCGCCGGCGAAAGCACCACGTCAGCCACGTCGCGAGAACAATGAGCCACGTGGTGAACGTAAGCCTCAGGGTAAACGTCCACAGCAAGGACGTCCGCAAGGTGATCGCCCTCAGGGTAAGAAACCTCAAGCGGCTAAACCACAAGAGCAAAAAATTGGTGGTTTGGGTGCATTGCTATTGCAAGCAGGGATTAAAGGTTCTAAATAATTTTTAGATATCTTTGATTCAAAAAAACCTCCCGATCGGGAGGTTTTTTATTGGATCATTATGAGTTAATCATCGGAACAATCCAGCTAGTAACAATTAATAAAATACCGAGATGCCCCAGTTTTCGTGTCACATAGACCAGCTTAGACGGTGGCTGTTCCAGTCTTTTTGCATATTCTTCCATGCTAATGCCGGGCTTGCCTTTACTGGTAAATAAAAATACCGCCAGGTCGATACAGATCAGAATCGTGCCGATATCAGCGACCAGTTCCATCAGGACAAAATCCTGGCGATACAGCGACATGCTGACGCTATAAATCAGATAAATGGCAAAGGCCAGACACAGGTATTGCAGGACAACTAAAAACTTCTGCATAAATCTCAACAGTTCACAAAATTAAAGCAATTATACAAATAATCGGGCAGCTGCTGCCAATTACAAGGCTTGCATCACCTCAGCAAAATTCTGCTTCTCGACCAGTTCCAGAAATTCATCGCCCAGACGCTGACTTTCCGCAATACATTGCTTCCACAGCTGAATCCGTTGGGTTTGATCCAAACCTTTTAAGTTAAAGTCTTTACGATCAGGCAAACGACCCAAAGGCAAACTTTGCAGATATTGCTGCGATGGAGAAAGCAGCAAAGTTCGTGCCTGATTTTCTGGATTTGAGGTACGTTTAAATAACTTGTCGAACCAGCCGGGGGTAATGCTATCGGTAAAATGTGGATACAGCACAATGCCTTTGCTCTGAAAGGGCAGGTCAATGTGATAATCAATCAGGCCACCATCGCGATAATAACCCTGCGGTGCATCCGGAATATTGTTCACCGCTGCCATTACCCCGGGAATAGAGGCTGAAGCCATCAGCCAAGACAACACACTCTGTTCGGTCAGTGCATGATAATGCGTGGTAAATCCATCTTCAGCGATTTTAAACTGTTCACCGATATTGGGCTGGCTGATCACACGTTGCATGAAATAACGGCTGTGCCGGCGCGCGACTGCGGTCGTTCCAAGAATTCCAGCCACAGAAGCCAGCAACGGCAATGCCTTGTCACTCTGAAAAATGTGTTGGGCTTTAATTGAAATGACTGCGAGATGATAATCTGGATGATTGACTAGATCGTTTTCTTTGCCTTGTACCAGATCCAGCAGCATGCCACGGCAAACTTCGCTGACATCCTGACGGGTCATTTTTTTATGAAAATAGAGGTTGGTATACAGCTCACCCAAACGTTCGGTTCCCTGTTGAACTCCATGTGCAGCCATACTGGCAAAGCGCCAACTACCAATCGAAGAACCCACCAGAGTTCTACGCTGAGGTGCACGTGGAAAAAACTCACCAAAAATCGCCTGATCCAGTCCTTGGATCCCGATGCCTTTGGGGCCACCTGCAGCACCAGGTACAATATCGACCTGTTCGGGTTGCAAACCTTGTTGCAGAATCAGCTCACGTGCCAGATGGCCAGCACGAATCGTCAGCGCAGGCGCACGTTTTTGTAAAATCTGTACCATGGTTGAACCTATACCAGTCAAATGTGTGCTTATTTTAAGCGATAGGTTTAAAGACCCAATGGCAAGATATGTCCTAAGGTGACTTTGAAGTCATCCTCATCTTTAAGACATAAAAAAGCCTGAGACTATTCAGGCTTTTTGCATATGTAAATCGCTTATTTCGCAATTCGCCAGACGGCAAGCACACTTGCCAACACAATCAGAATCACCGACACAAACCATGGTGAAATAATCGCAATTGCCAGCAGAATGGCCATGACACTGCCGAACATCCAGCTACGCTTTTGCTGATGTTCCATTTGCAGGCGCATACTTTGTAATTCATTGAGCTGTTTGGCATGCCAAGCCGACTGGTTTTTTAAACCGTTTAAGCTGTCGATCATCAGTGTCGGTAAATCCTGCGCCCCTAAAAGCAGATCCGGGATTTTTTGTCCCAGTTCTTTCAGGTTCTTTTGCGGATTCATCTGGGCCTTGATCCAGTCGGTCAGGATCGGTTTGGCCAGACTCCAGATATCCAGTTCAGGATATAGGTCGGTTCCCAAACCTTCGACATGCACCAAAGTTTTTAGCAGCAGCATCAATTGAGGGGGAATTTCGAGATGGAAACGACGAGCGATATCCATCACTTCAATCAGAATGCCGGCAAAATCCAGTTCATGCATCGGTTTTGAGACCATTGGCCCCACACTGCGGCGCATTTCACGAGCCAAAGCATCCTGATCAGTCCCCGGTGGAATCCAGCCAGCCTGATGCACCACCTGAATCAGCTGCATAAAGTCACTGTTCATGACCGCCAGTAGCATGCGTGCTACGGTCATCTGGTCGTGTTTGGACAGCTCGCCCATAATCGCGCAGTCCAGCGCAATAAAACGCGGATTGGCTGGATTGATGGTTTCTACAAAGACATTTCCCGGATGCATGTCAGCATGGAAGAAGTTATCGCGGAAGACCTGAGTAAAGAAGATGGTTAGACCTTTACGCGCCAGATCGGCACGATCCATGCCCAACCGGTCAAAGGTCGCAATATCTGAAATCGGCACCCCAGTAATGCGCTCGGCCACCAGCACGTCTTTGCTGTCCATGTAAATTTCCGGCACATACATCATGCTCGAGCCGGTAAAGTGATGGCGCATACGGCGGGTATTGTCTGCTTCCAGCGTCAGATCCAGCTCATTCAGAATAATCTGGCGGTAATCCTGAATGATTTCCGACAGGTGCAATGCGCGGGCAGCTTCCAGACGTTTTTCCAAAAATTGACCGAGCCATTCCAGAATTTCAAAATCCTGCAAAATCTGCTGACGAATATTCGGGCGGGTGACTTTAACCACCACTTCACGGCCATCATGCAAGGCAGCCGTATGCACCTGAGCAATCGAAGCTGCAGCCAGTGGCTGGGTATCGAAACGCGCGAATAGGGTATTTACATCAGCTTTCAGGGATTCCTGAATGCGCATCTTGGCTACGTCATTATCAAACGGCTTGACCCGGTCTTGTAGCAAGACCAGTTGCTGTAAAACTTCAGGTGGAATCAGGTCACGACGGGTTGAGAGAAGCTGACCGAGCTTGATTGCCAACGGTCCCATTTCTTCTAAAGCCAGTTTCAGCTTGAGCGGATTTTTACGTTCACGACTGGACCAGGCAGCCGGATGCATCCGGATGAGGGACAGCACATGCCGGGATTTTTCTGGTAATTCTTCCGCAGGAAACAACGTGTCGAGTCGATAGTGCGCGGCGATGCGCCAAAGTTCGAGTAAACGTGAAACATGCGGAATCATAAAGCTGTGTACCTAGTCTTGAGTAGAATTGTTTGAGGCATCAATTTGAGCCTGAAGCTGATGGATTTTTGCTTCAACCCGATCTAAATTTTGATTCAGGATACGGGTGTCCTGATTCAGGTCATCCATTTGCCAGCGGGGGGCAAACAGACCGCTGTCTTCTTTTAAGGCATCTTCGGCAAAAAATAATTGACTTTGCAGGGTGCGTTTTAGCTGCTTGGGCAGCAGTTGCAATTTACCAATTTCATGCGCCAGTGTCGGGCCAATCCAGGGGCTTAAGTGCGCCGCCAGATCTAATTCTGCCTGTTGCATGATGCGCTGGATTTCCTGCAATAACTTGTAGTCGCCTTGCAATGGAATATTGCCGACTTCATCGGAAAGCAGCAGCTTGAGTAATTCCACCACATTGCTGACCTGCAAGGTTGCGGTCGCTTCAAGGACTGTCGCGGAACTTGCGTCAAATGGACGTTGTTCAAAGACCGAAGGTGTTTCGGTATGACCGGTTGCCGTTGGTTCCAGACGAACTTTGCTTTCATCAAAAAAAACATCGACCGAAAGCTGCGGCGAGGCGATCACCACCCGCAGCATCTTACCGGACAGAGCATTCAGCTGGATGCGGGTAATGGCATCCAGATCAATGATATGATGAATCACGCGTTCAACAGCACCGAGTGCCAGAATTGACCACATAGGCAAGGAACCTTAAAGTTTGAAACCGCGGTGAACCGCAACAATCCCGCCAGTCAGGTTGTGATAGTCACAATTCTGGAAGCCGGCATTTTCCATCATGCCTTTCAGGGTGCGCTGGTCCGGATGCATACGGATCGATTCAGCCAGGTATTTATAGCTTTCTGCATCATTGGCAATGATTTTACCCATGATTGGCAATGCTGTGAACGAATACAGGTCATATAGTTTAGAGAATGGCTCAAACACTGGTTTAGAAAATTCTAGCACTAGTAAACGGCCACCTGGCTTGAGTACACGGTACATCGCAGCAAGGGCAGCATCTTTATCGGTCACGTTACGTAGACCAAAAGAAATCGTTAAAAGATCGAAGCTGTTGTCTGCAAATGGTTCTAAGGTTTCGGCATTGGCCAGAACGAAATCGACATTGGTACAGCCCGCATCAATCAGACGGTCACGACCGACATTCAGCATGGATTCGTTAATATCAGACAGTACCACATGACCCGTCGGGCCCACTTCGCGGCTAAAGACTTTAGCCAAGTCGCCGGTGCCGCCCGCGATATCCAGCACATGCTGGCCACGGCGTACACCTGACATATTGATCGCAAAACGTTTCCACAGGCGATGAATACCAAAAGACATCAGGTCGTTCATGATGTCGTATTTGCTCGCTACAGAGTGGAACACTTCTGCGACTTTCTGGGCTTTCTCTTCGCTGTTGACAGTTTGATAGCCGAAGTGTGTGGTTGAGCCGACGTTGCCCGTATTGGCACCGCGTGGCAGATTATATTTAGGTACAGTACCCGTCACAGGCGTGTCAGTCAGGCGTTGTTCTAAAGATTGTTGCTGACCTTGCGGGGTGCCTTGTGGAAGGGGTTCAGTTAAGAATGGGCTCACTTTGTCTGTCTGTTGTGCCGACTCGGGGGTAGGGGTAGGCGTTATATTTTCATTCGACATTGGAGTCACTCCTAACATATCAATCGGGTTAATCTTGCATTGTCTGCATCATGACAGATTCTAAAGGCTTATTCAGCAATCATGATGCAATTGTTATGAATAATATACAGAAAAATTCACGCTTGGCAGAAATACTCATCGGGTATTTACTGAAACGGTAGCGGATCACCAGAATGTACTTTATCGATAATCTGGCGTTCGGTGGCAGTGAACGTGCGTACAAATTTTTCTGCCGATTTAAGTGGCTTCATGGCCAGGAAACCATCCTGCATAAATTCATACATCACCTGAAAGTTATATTTATTCGCCGCGCCTTTACACATTTTAAAGGCTGTATAGACTACAAATGAACGCATGTATTTATCCAGACTCATGCCGAGCTGATCCAGTAGAGCCAGCTGTTTCAAGCGTGCTTCACCCTGATCCAGTTTGAGATAGGTCAGGCGCATCATCTCGTCAGTCAACGGTTCATGCGGATGATAATCCTGTAATAACTGAATCGCGACCTGTTCATCCAGCTGTACCGCCAGAATAGCCAGCTCTACACCTGAAGTGCCGGTTTTAATGGCATTTTCCGGAATAACTTTTTCTGCTTTATGCGCATATTTCATCAGCCGGGCAATCTGTTCTGCCAGCGCATCAAAGTCAGCGCCGCCGTAGAGACGGTTCAGGAAATACTCGGACATCAACAGGTTTTGTTTTTCAGCAAAATGGGCGCGATGGGTGCGCTGCATGCGGACTTTCTGCCAGGCTTGCACATCCTCTAAACGGTTTAGAATGTCAGGCCGGGTGTGATAAGCCAGTTGATAATAATGCGCTAACAGATCATCGAGTACGGCAAGTTTGGACATGAGGCTTCAATTATGATTGGAGGATGCAAGAATCTTAGAGGCTGCCGGACAATCCTGCTATGACAAATTGAACAGAGATCGGGCATTTGTATGTCAATCTGTTGTTTAAATAGCCAATTTAATCGTGTGAAAAACGTTGCCAGAGCTATTTTTGCGCTGAAACTCCTCGCTATACTGCAGACAGAATAAAAGATCAGGGTTGAAGATGCGTATGGAACAACCACAATTTCAGTTAATGGATGAAGATCAGCTGTCTGTCGAGCTGATTGATGCCCAATATAATTTAAAAAAGACCCGGGGCCAGAAAAATGCCAAAAGTCTGGTGATTCTGGTGAATGGCATTGAACTGGCCGGCAAGGGTGAAGCGGTTAAACAGTTACGTGAATGGGTCGATCCGCGCTATTTGCGTGTGAAAGCCGATAAGCCTCAGCTAGCCGGCCCGAAGCAGACCTTGTGGCAACCTTATGCACGTTTTATTCCTGCCGAAGGCCAGATCATGTTGCTGTTTGGTAACTGGTACAGTGATCTGCTTGGCAGTGCCATGCAAGCTGAAAGCCCGCTGAGTGATGCACAGTTTGATGAATATCTGCAAGAGATGCAGGCCTTTGAACAGGACCTGAAAAATAACCATGTCGATGTGATCAAGGTCTGGTTTGACCTGTCCTGGAAAGTCTTGCAAAAACGTCTGGATGCCATGGATCCGAGTGAAACTCACTGGCATCAACTGCATGGTCTGGACTGGCGCAATCGCAAAGAATATGACACCTTGCAGCGCCTGCGTCAGCGCTTTACCGAGGACTGGTTCATGATTGATGGCGAAGATGAGCAGCAGCGCGACCAGCAATTTGCCCAGTATATCCTGAGTGCCTTGAAACATTGTCCGGATCATCCTGCCAGAGCCAAGGGAAGATGGAAACAGGCCAAGATTCCCGAGCAGTTAAAAGATCCTTCCAAGACTCAAGCCCAGCCAGAAGATTACAAACCGGAACTAAAAAAATTAACCGCGAAGGTCGCCAAAGCCATGCGTTCCGATTCGCGTAATGTGGTGATTCTGTTTGAAGGTATGGATGCTGCCGGCAAGGGCGGCGCAATCAAGCGAATTGTCAAAAAACTCGATCCACGTGAATATGAAATTCATACCATTGCTGCACCAGAAAGATTTGAGCTGAGCCGTCCCTATTTATGGCGCTTCTGGACCAAGCTGCAAACTGATGATGATATCTGTATTTTTGACCGTTCCTGGTATGGGCGGGTATTGGTAGAACGGGTAGAAGGATTGGCCAGTGCGGTGGAATGGCAGCGTGCTTATGATGAAATTAACCGTTTTGAACAGAGTCTGGTCAAGCATCAAACAGTGATTGTGAAAATCTGGCTGGCAATCTCCAAAGACGAACAGGCAGCACGTTTCAAGGCGCGTGAAGATACACCGCATAAGCGTTTTAAAATTACTGAAGAAGACTGGCGTAACCGGGAGCGCTGGGACGATTATCTGAAAGCGGCAGCCGATATGTTTGAGCATACTTCGACCGAGGAAGCGCCCTGGCATATTATTGCGACCGATGATAAGAATACCGCGCGGGTCGACGTGTTAAAGGCTATTTTAAAACAGCTTCAGGCAGAATAATCTGCCTGAAGTAGAGGATTTTAAAAAGTTTAAAAATATTCAGCTTAAATAGTATTAACCTTGGGCGACCTGTTTTTGCTGGATACTTTTAGCCGTGCGATAGCAGTCTTGCACATGAGCATCGGCAATTTTTTTCATGACAAAATAACCCAGACTTGCGGCCACCAGCTGACCACCTAGTGGAATGAATTTTGTGACTTGCTTTATCAGCACTTTCGCTGCAACATTGTTCAAAGATTTTTTAACTGCCGTGCGTGCGACCACCAGGCCGGAAAATTCTACGCCACGTTTACGCAGCTCCTGCCAGTGAATCTGACGGGTTTTCGGATCGTAGACACTGATCTGCTCAGGGGACAGACCGAAGCGGGCATTGATCTCGGGAATCAATTGCGACAAGATACCGACATCAATGACCACGTCCATAAAAGGTACCGGAATCACCGCGGCGCCAGCAGAATAGTAGGCGCGTTTTTTGGTGAGTTCCAGGCATTCGTCGCGGATTTGTTCTAAATCTAGGCTCGGATCGAGACGTTCAGGAATTTTATCTAATTTCATGGGCACTACCTAAGCTCTATGTTGTTTTTTTCTATTCAAGCATCTTTAAGATGCTTTTTTCAAAGAAATTTTTCGACTGAAGTGTGGTTTTAAAGTGTCATAGAGCGCTCGGGATGTATAGTAAATAATCTTTATCGTTTTGTAGTAAAAACCACATTCAGCAGTTCAGGGGAACCAATGGCCATCCATGTTATTCAGAGTCAACGTATTGATGTGCTTTTGGATAGTATGCTACGTATTGTCAACCAGACTGCCCGAAATCCGTTTGAGGTGCTACAAACCCGGCACTTTATTGTGCCATCTCCGGCAGTAGAAACTTGGCTGACCCAGAAAATTGCCGAGAAAAAAGGCATTAGTGCCAATACCCAGTTTCATCACCGGATTCGCGCCTTTCAATGGACCTCTTATCAATGGGTATTGAATGCGCCTAAAGAAGTGGAACAGGTGCGTGAGGCCAATATTCCGCGCATTATCATCAAATGGCGGGTATTTCAGGCGCTGCGAAAATGCATTCTGCCTGAACAGATTACTTTAGATGTAGACCATCCGCTGTATTCCATTGTGAAACGGATTTATGACAGTGCCGACCGGCTGGAGCAGGGCACAGAAAAACAGCTAAAAAAACAGAGCATGCTGTACTGGGTAGCGGAGCAGGTGTCACGTTTGTTCAGTCATTATATGGATTATCGTGGTTATTGCGCACGGAATTGTCCACCGCAAAGTTGCAGCTGCCCGACCAACTGGCTAGAAGCATGGGGGCAGGATATTGCGCTCGATATCGAACAGATGCTCTATAGCCCCAAAGATGAAAATGGCCATGAGATGCAGGTGGCCGATTTCGTCAAGACTCAGGCGCGTGAGCTGGAAGCCTGGCAGCGCTGGTTGTGGCAGCATGTATTTCAGGATGACTATGCCAAAATTCTGGAAATTGAACGCCTGTATTGGGAACGACTGGAAAATGAAGAGACTCGAGCCCAAGCGCTGAAACGACTGCCGGCACAGATTGTGGTGTTTAGCCTGCTGGAACTGCCACCGAGCCAGCTGGATTTTTTACGCCGTCTGGGTCAGTACATAGATATTTATATCTTTCATTTTAATCCCTCGCAGGAATACTGGGCCGACAGTGTCGATCCGGACTGGAAAGCCAGATTTGATTTGCAGCGGGAAGAGCGTTTTATTCAGCGCTTTGAAAAAACTCGTCAACGTAAGCCGAATGATGAGGAAATAAAAGATTTCAGGATCAAGCAACTGAACTTTAATGCCGAAGACCGGGAATCCCGGCATCCGCTCCTGACCCGGTTTGGCAAGCAGGCGCGTGATCATTTCTCTTTACTCTCCAAACTGTCTTCGGGGGAAGAAGGTCTCTGGGCTGATGTCTTTGTCGATGAATATCAGGATAAACTACTCGCGAAAATCCAGTCAGATATCCTGTATTTATTAGAACCTGAACAGCATCAATATGCTTTAAGCCCTGACGATGATTCGGTACAGATTCATGTCTGCCATTCTTCATTACGTCAGCTGGAAGTCCTCAAAGAACAGCTGATTCACTGGCTGGCTCAAGGCAATGAAGAAGCGCCGCGTCAGCCCAGTGATATTCTGGTGTTGACGCCAAGTCTGAAAGAACTCGAACCGGCAATTCGCAGTGTCTTTGCGCCACCACCGCGTGAGCGTGAGATCGGCAGTAAACGCCTGCAGAAAGATAACCTGTATTTACCGATCCAGATTGCCGGGGTGTCGCGTCTGGATGTCAGCAATGCCTGGCGCGCGGTACTGGGCCGGATTCAGTGGGTACGGCGCCGTTTCAGTATTGAGGACTTTGCCGACTGGCTTAGCCTGAATGCGACCCAGCAACGTTATGGTCTGGACTATAGTCAGGTAGAACGGATGTTGCAGTTGCTGACAGATGCTGGCTTCAAGCGTGGACTGGACCAGCAGCATTTACAGCAAAGCCTCAGTGTAGGTGATGAGGATTACCGTTTTAGCTTTAAATTCGCGCTGGACCGTCTGGCGTTGGGTCTGGCGATTCCTGAACATACCCTGTTTCAGGATACCTTGAGTTATGCCAAGGTTCTGACCAGTGATTTTCCGCTGATTTCGACCCTGATCCGGATTTATCAGGATCTGGTGCAGCGTCGTGACTGGCTGACTTTGCATGAAACTGGGCAACGCACGCCGGTAAAAACCTGGCTGGAATATCTGCGCACCGACCTGAACGAGTTCCGTGATGCTGGTGTGGAATCGCTCAAAAACGTTGCCGAGATTATCGACAAGCAAATGCGGATGCTGACCCTGGCCGATTATCATGATCAGGATGATCCACATGCCAGTCAGGAACTGGTGGCACTGAGTTTGCCTCTGCCTTATGTGCTGGAAGAAATTCAGAATACCTTGGAGATGCAGCTGGATCAGGCCGAACCGACCGGGCAGATTACCTTTAGCCAGATTGGCCAGATCCGGCCATTGCCTTATAAACTGGTGGTGATGCTGAATCTGGATAGCGGTAAATTTCCGAGCCGTAATCAACAGGTTCCGTTTGACCTGATGCGCAGCCTGAAGCCGCAACTCGGTGACCGTTCCCGTCTGGATGACGAGCAGGGCGCTTTTCTGGATGCCTTGCTGCTGGCACAGGAAAATCTATGGCTGTTCTATAATGGCTTTGATCTGGAGGATGGTGAGGCTCGCGATCCATCCACTGCCTTGCAGGAACTGGTTCAGCATATCGCGCTGATCTGCCAGTCTGAACAGCCGGATGCCGAAATCGATCCGATGGTGGATATTCATGGTCTGTCAGTCGCTCAACATATTCGGCAGCTTTATCATGTGCATCCCTTGCAGCCTTTTGATCCGGCCGGATTCGCAGATATGCAGACACCGCGCTATCAGGATCAGTGGTTTGCGGTAGCAGAGTATATTCGTAGTGCCGAAGGCAAGCGCAGCAGCTGGATCAATGCACATTATCCGGCATTGGAACAAAAAGAAATCCGGGTACTCAAAGGCGATGAATGGATCCGCGATATGATTTTCCCGGCACGTCTATTCCTGAAAAGTGTCGGGGTTTCCACGATTCGCTATGCCGATTTGCCGAGTTCCCGGGAACCCTTATTATTGAACAAGCTGGAACAGTATCAGGTGCGGGATTTCCTGTTACAACAAGAGCAGGAGATTGAGCCAAACCTGATGCTAGACCGTTTGCCGGTGGGCAAAACCCAGCAAGCCACCTGGCTGGGCAGCCAGCAGGAACAGCAGTTATTGCAAGAACGTTTGCTACAGTTGGGCAAAGAACTGACGCCAGTCACCCAACAATCCCTGCAGTTCAGTCCTGAACTGATCATTCATATAAACGTGCCTCAGGTTCCACACAGCAGCTACTGGCTGAGTATGCAATCCTCTTCGGCCTCGGAAAAACGCCGTGCCCAGATCTGGCTGGAGTATCTGCTATGGCTGGCTTACTTGAATGACGATGCACGCTCACCAGAACTGGAGCGCATTGTCATTTTCAGTAATAAAACCCTGAAGTTTTCTGGCTTGAGTTCGAGCAAGGCACATGAGTATTTGCAGCTCTGGTTAAAGGCCTGGAAAATTGGTCAACAGCAGCCGCTGGTCTTGCCGGCAGAATTACTGATGAAAAAAGAGTGGCAGTGGGCCGAGAATGAACAGGGTAAAATGACCATTGTGGAAATGCAGGAATTGTTGGAAGCCTGGAACAACAGTTATAGTCCTAAAACAGCTAAGCCATTGACTTCGAATGAATCTAGTGTCTTGCATCAGGATTGGCAATTTATTTTGCAAGATCAGGATCCGGATCTGGCCTTGCAAAACTGCTGTCATGATTTTGCCCATGGCCTGTATGCACCAATTCATCAACATCTGGAATGGGTGAAATAGCCGTATGACTTTCTTAAAGCAGCAGACGCAAACAGCCATTTCTACCAATCCGATTCAGGACATGAAGTTTCGGGGCCTACACTGGATTGAAGCCTCGGCAGGCACCGGCAAGACCTATACGCTATCCAGTCTGATGGTGCGGATTTTTCTGGACCAGTATTATCCGCATCAGGTGATTGCGACGACATTTACCCGTAAGGCCACGGCTGAACTGAAAAACCGGGTACGGCTTCGCGTCGAGGAAACGCTGGCTTATATCCAGCGTCATCAGCAGCTCAATTCACTTGAAATCGCAGCAAAAATCCAGAATGAAACCGATCCTTTATTTCAGCAGGTACTGAAAGATTATGGTTCACGGCTGGATTATGCCCGTCGCCGTTTACGTCTGGTGCTAAACCAGCTGGATGAACTGTTTGTCGGCACCCTGGACAGCTTTAGCCAGAAACTGTTACGTGAATTTGCCTTTGAAAGTGGCAAGATTGAACGTGCAGAACTGACCGAAGATCAGGATCTGTATATTCAGCAGCTGATTCATGATGTGCTGCGTGACTGGATTCAGCAGCAGCCGCAATATATGGTCAATCATCTGTATGTTCAAAATCTGCTGAAACCGGTGGAGCATTATACCGGGCTGGTGCGTGATGCCCTGAATTTCAGCAAGCAGAATTTCCGCAAGATCGAACTGGCTGAATGTGACCTGAACAAATTGGAAGCCTGTATTAGCCAATTATTAAATATTCAGGAGCATGATCTTGCCGTGATGCGGCGTTATTGTCAGGAAAGTCCGAAGTATTTTCACAAGAGTTTTTTGACCAAGTTAACCGAAATTTGTGAAAACTTTATGACCTGGAGCGCAGCCCTGAAAACTCAAGGAACAATGAGTTTCTTTGATGCTGAATTGCAGCCGATTATACTGAATCTGTGCCATTTGCGCCGCAAGAAAACCGATTTCCAGCCGACCACTCAGGTCTTTAACAAAAGCTGTCCGGATGCAGAGCAACAGCTGATTTTGCAACATAGTCTGATCGTGGCAATTGATGCGCTGTGCGAGGTCAAACAGTATCTGGATGAGCAGCTGCAACAGCTTACGACCTATCTGGAATTTCATATTATTCAAAGTGTGCAGACCCGTTTGCCGCAAACCTTACAGCAGCAGGGTGAAACCACTTTTTCCCAGCAAATCCGTACATTGGCGGAAGCATTGCAAGGCCAGCAGGGACAGCGTTTTGCCCAGTTTGTGCAGGCACGTTATCCGCTGATTCTGGTCGATGAATTTCAGGACACCAATCAGGATCAGGATGATCTGCTGGCCAAGATCTGGCGTGATGCCAACCGGGTGCAGTCCGGTTGCATGATTATGGTCGGTGATCCGAAACAGGCAATTTACGGTTTCCGCGGCGGCGACATGCTGACTTATAACAAGGCACACGCTGACGTACGCCACAAGCAGGGTCATGAATATACCCTGATGCAGAACCATCGTTCAGTCAAACCGCTCGTAGAAGTGGTTGATGCACTGTTCCAGCGGCAAATGGATTTTGGCGAACAGGTGCAGTACACCTTGATTCAGGCCGGTAGTCGCCCGCATCCAGATCTGGTCGATATGGGCAGGATCAACCCGCAGCCTTTACGATGGATTCAGCTAGGTGAATCGGACCTGGAGGCAGACCAGGTGGCCTGGAAAATCCGTGCGTTGCTGAATCAGTCCGTCCAGCAACAATTGTACTTTCAGCAGCAGGAGCATCAGCAAAACCTGAGTGCAGATGATATTGCGGTGTTGGGATTTGGACATTATGCGCTGGAACAGGTGAAGCAACGCCTGCAGCGTATGAGCATTCCCTGCTATAAAGAATCCAAACAGAGCGTGTTCGCCAGTCCAATCGCTCAGGATGTCGCAGCCGTATTGACGGCGATTATGGATCCTTTCAATGAGGCCAAGGTCAAGCGGGCTTTACTAACCCGTCTGCTGGGCTTCAATCTGAAAAAACTGATTGATTTGCAAAGCCAGAGTGAAGGCCTCAGTCGCTATATTGCGGATCTGGATATAATTCGGGAAATGTGGTTTGAGAAAGGCTTTTTGACCGCCTGGAATTATGCACTGAACCTGTTTCAGGTCTGGACCAATCTGGTGGCCAGTCAAAGTCTGGACAATGAGCGGGTGGTGGTCAATCTGCGCCATCTGACCGAGATGCTGAGCCAGCAGAGTGAATATTATCAGGGGGCGCAAAAACTCTATCACTGGTATTTGCGCCAGCTTCAGTCACCTTCAGGCAAGGACAGCGAAAAAGAACGCAAGCTGTCTGGGGATCATGGGGTGCAGCTGATGACCATTCATGCCTCCAAAGGGCTGGAATTTAAAGTGGTGTTTTTATTGGGAGCAGGTGCTGCTTTTGATGTGAATAAAGGCAATCTGAATTTTTCCCTGTCTGCGCCTGAACAGGACAACATCCTGGAACAATCCCGGGTGATTGCAGTCAATCACAAGAATTTGCATGAGCAGGCGATTCTGCAAAATGCAGCGCGTAATGCTGCCGAAAACCACCGGCTCTGGTATGTGGCGCTGACCCGTGCCAGTCACCGAGTATATGCCATGCTGCAGGATCAAAACGCACAGTCCGATTCGGGGCTGGCCTTCTGGCGTGGTCAGGGAGATCAACTGTTTCAACATGCTTTAAGTCTGGTCGAGCCGCCTCTGTCTCAGGAGCCACCGCGCCTGGTCGAGCAGTCGAACCATCATCAGGTCGACATGCGGGCGCAACCTTTGCCAGAGCGGCAGTTTTATCCGCGAACCAAAACCAGTTTTACGGCTTTGTCACAGCATCAGCTACATGGACATATCTTGCAGGACGATCTGGTCACGGCTTATGAACAGCCCGACAGTGCTGCCGATGAAATTCATTTTACCGGTCTGGAAGAACAGCCAGCAGCTGTGCCCCTAGACTGGATTAGGCTGAATTTTCCTAAAGGCACCGTAGCCGGAACATTCTTGCACAGCATTTTTGAACATATTGATTTTCAGGACAGCAGTTACTGGAATCTGGAAATCCGGCGCCGTTTTAAAAATACCGCACCGCAAATCTGGCAGGAACTGAAAGAAAAATTTGAACAGACTTTTCATATACGTAGTGTACTGGAACAGGCCTTTTCCCTGCATTATCAGGCTGCTGTGGTGAATCTGCGAACCCTGTTTCAGGCCACAGCTCAGGCAGATTTCAAAGCCGAGGAATTGCGTCATAGTATGCAGCGCGTATTGTCTAGCCTGAACTATAAGTTATTGACCGGAATTCGCCTGCATGATCACAGTGAAGCTTATCGCCAGCAATGGCAGCAGCTGTTTCACTCGGCACAACAGCTCGAGCGTTCAGCTCTGTTGGAATTTTTAAATCAGTTTCAGGTGTATTTCGATGGGCTGGCGGATGACTCCTTTATCCAGTTTTTTGAACAGGAAGTGGCCCAGCTCACACGCTCTGCAAGCACTGAATCGCTGAATGTGGACAGTATTTTCCAGACTGCTTTTGAGGGGTTTCTGGACGAAATTACAGAAGATATTTTGCTGAACCTGATGCATGACTGGGTACATGACATTCTGGCCACTCCGATCCAGGCAGATTTTGCCTTGGCACAGCTGGAGGCTAAACAGTATCTTTCAGAATTCCCTTTTTATCTGTCCTTGACCGATGCCCCTTTGCAGATTCGGCAAATCCATCAGCTTTTTCTCGAACATGACATGATCATGAGCGATTTTAATGAGGCCAAATCGGCGCGGTATTTGACCGGTTCCATCGATCTGGTGTATTTCGATGGCCAGCGCTACCAGATTGCCGATTATAAAAGTAACTTCCTCGGACCTGATCAGCAGCACTATAGTGCTGAGGCGATTCAGCAGAATATGAGCCAGTCCAGTTACTGGTTGCAGGCCGCTCTGTATCTGGTGGCGCTGCATCGTTATCTGAGTGCCAATATGCAGGGTTATTCGATTCAGCAGCACTTGGGCGGCGCAACCTATCTGTATTTGCGCGGGATGAATGGACAGGTGCAGCAAGGAGTCTATCATTGGCAACCGGACTCTGAATTCATAGAAAAACTGGATCAAATATTGGGCTATTTTGAGCAGAAAAAATCAGCTTGATTTTGCAGTTTTATAAAATATATAGAGATTAAACAGAAAATTATCCTGTGGATAACTTTGAGGATAACTGTGTGGAAAATGAGCAGAATCACGTGTCACAGCAAGACTCCAATTTAATGGCTTGGATTGACTATCTGTGTCAGCCGCCGTTTAGTACGGCTACATTTGATCCGGCAGCAAAAATCTTGATCGAGCAATTGCTTGAAGCGATGCAGGCGGGGGATAGCTGTATCGAAGTTGATCCTCGGCAGGTTGTCTTATTACACAATCTGGTTCTAGACCGCCGTCAGCAAAGTACAGGAATTGCGCCGTTTATTTTTGCAGATCAGCATTTATATTTGTACCGCTACTGGCAGCTAGAGCAGGAGGTAGCCGCACATATTGCACGAATTAAAACCCAGCCGGTTGCCGCCATTGATTTATCTGAACGTGATCGCAGCCTATTGTCAGATCCACAGCAGCAAAAAGCCCTGCATATGGTGGCGCAGCAAGCCTTAAGCATTATTACCGGCGGTCCGGGGACTGGTAAAACCTATACGCTGGCACATATGATTGCGGTGCTATATGAAGCCTTGCCGCATATACGGATCGCTATGGCAGCGCCTACGGGAAAGGCTGCACAGCGAATGAAAGAAGCACTGCAAAAAGCCCTGCACAGTGAAGCGTTACAACAGTTTGAGCTAGAAGCATTAAAACAGTTGCAACCGGTGACCCTGCATCGCTTACTAGGTTTGGGTACTCGCGGACAGCCACGCTTTCATGCCAAACAGCCTTTGCCCTATGATGTGATCGTGGTCGATGAAGCCTCGATGCTGGATTTGAATCTGTCCCAGATGTTGCTGGCCGCCATACCGCCTCATGCACGGCTGATTTTACTCGGTGATGCAGACCAGCTGGCCTCTGTGGATGTCGGAACGGTACTGGCAGATTTACAGAAAGTGGCGACTCTGGAGGAAAACCGGGTCAATTTAATCACCACGCGACGTTTTGCGGCTGGAGCCAAAATTGGAGCAATGGCGGAGTTTATCCAGCAGAATCATGAGCCTTCTCACGTCTTGCAGAAATTTGAGCAGCAGATTGTGGCAGCCAGTGAGTTACAGGCGATCGATTTGGATCAGGTGAAGATCGACCAGTTGCAGTTACAATACCTGCTCGCTGGTGCCGAACAGACCGCGCATAATTTGAATCAGTATTATGACCAGCTGATGTATGGTTATCAGGCTTATGTACAGGCCATAAAAACAGAACGAAACTCAGCTGATTTTGAACACTATGTGCAACAGGTGGTCAAAACTTTTGATGATTACCGTATTTTAACGGCAATCCGTTCTGGTGATCTGGGGTTGCTCAAGATCAATCTACAGATTGAACAACGTTTTTTAGCAGCCCAAGGTCAGTTGAAACAGGGCGACTGGTATGTCGGACGACCCGTCATGATGAGCTATAACGACTATCAGTTGGGCCTGTCCAATGGTGATATTGGTATCTGTTTTTTACGTGAGCAATCTGGTCAACGTCAGTTTGAAGTGTATTTCCCGAGTCTGGAAAAATGGGTATTAGCCACCCGTTTACCTAAAAGTATTGAAACCGCTTTTGCGCTGACCATTCATAAATCTCAAGGTTCAGAATTTTCCCATACGGCAGTGGTGCTGGATCAATATGCAAAAAATTTATTGAGCAAAGAGTTGATTTATACTGCAATTACTCGAGCCAAAAAAGTGGTCAGTTTATTGGTAGATTATGATGCTTTTACACAAGCACTTTGTGTTAAAACTACCCGGAAAAGTGGTTTGAGCCAAAAAATCATTGAACAATCTAGTAATTTAATTGGCAAAAATAATCAAATCTTGTAGGTAAAAGCTTACAAGGATTCAGGAAATTGACGCATAGAGCTTTTGCTCGGTTTTTGAGAAGATTGGTTCTACAAAATAACTCAACACGGAAAGTTGAGCATAATCGCATAATGATAATAATAATGTCGGTAGACAGCGAACTTACAGTGAAGTAAGTGAAAGAGGAAACTTACAGCCGCTAAGCCTTGTAGTTTTGGGAGAGACTACAAGGCTTTTTTATATTCTGATTTTTTATAGGAAGCTTGCTGGATTTTTATCCTAATTTCTTAGCAAAAATTTTCAGCCCTAGCCAGTAAACTTAAGTAAATAGCGTTAAATAAAACGAGAGCTATGTAACATTATGCAAATTTTCACCCTGTGATGTACGAAATGGCTTACAGCAAAATGAGGCAAATACCTCTAGTTGTCTGGTGGGAATATGGCAAAATCTACCACACAAGGAAGATGATTTTTCAACAGGATGTTTGAAAATAATAATAAGCGTAAAACGCCATAATAATACAATAAATAATAATGATAAGAGAAAGAACTACAGCGCCAAAAAGCCCGAGTTTACTCGGGCTTTTTTTTATCCATTTTCTATGGGGAGTAGCTGAAGATTCAAGCGAGCTAAAGGGTTTGCGGGCTTTTCAAAGGAGTTTCTATATTTAATTTATTCTGGATTTATTTCATTAAAATAATGCAAAACCTGAATCTTTAAGGAACAAGAGTCATCGGATCTGAGCTGTATCAATGAGCAACCAAAACCATGCAAAAATCTGGATCTATTTTTGCAATTTGATGCGTTTTCCCTTAAAATATGCAACTTGCTGTAGTGATGCACGGCAGTCAAGGTTTTGAATTCTCATCACTTTGATTTTTATCAAAATATACAAGCATCTCGGAGAAATCGAATGGCTTTAACTAACGCAGATCGCGCAGAGATCATGGCTAAATTCGCTCGCGCTGAAAACGACACTGGTTCACCAGAAGTTCAAGTAGCTCTTTTAACTGCTCAAATCAATGACTTACAAGGTCACTTCAAAGAGCACAAACACGACCACCATAGCCGTCGCGGTCTAATCCGTATGGTTAACCAACGTCGTAAACTACTTGACTACCTTAACGGTAAAGACCACGGTCGTTATGTAGCATTGATCGGTGCTTTAGGTTTACGTCGTTAATTCGATTTAAACTTTATTTTCGGGTGTATTGCATGCTTTGTGCTGTATTACTGAAAACTAAAGTCGGCTTAGCTTTGCGCTGAGCCAGTGGAAGGGGCGAATGTTTCGCTCCTTCTTTGTGTTTAAAAATAGTATTTAATCTGGTGAGGTCGGCTTCTAAGCTTTGTCATTTACTCGTCCATATGGTCATGAATGCCAAACCTTAGGGGTCTCCACTAGAATAATTGTTCACAAGAACTAGGAAAAAATAAAACATGTCAATGTTTAATATTATTCGTAAAGAATTCCAATTCGGTCAGCACAACGTTATCCTGGAAACAGGTCGTGTTGCCCGTCAGGCAAATACTGTTGTGATCACCATGGGCGGCGTACAAGTACTTGTTGCTGTTGTGGCACAGCCTAAAGCAAAAGCAGGTCAAGACTTCTTCCCATTGACTGTAAACTATCAAGAAAAGCAATATGCTGCTGGTCGTATCCCGGGTGGTTATGGCAAGCGTGAAGGCCGTCAGTCTGAAGCTGAAACTTTGATTTCACGTCTGATTGACCGTCCAATTCGTCCGTTGTTCCCAGAAGGTTACTTTAACGAAATTCAAGTTACAGCTACTGTTATTTCTTCTGACAAAACCATGGATGCTGACATTGCTGCAATGTTAGGTACTTCAGCTGCATTGTCTATCGCTGGTACACCTTTCCGTGGTCCGATTGGTGGCGCGCGCGTTGGTTTAATCAACGGTGAATACATCCTGAACCCAAACCTTGAACAACTTAAAGAGTCTGATCTTGATCTTGTTGTTGCGGGTACGGAAACTGCAGTATTGATGGTTGAATCTGAAGCGAAAGAGCTTTCAGAAGACCAAATGCTGGGCGCTGTATTGTTCGGTCATGACGAAATGCAAATTGCGATCCAGGCGATCAAAGAATTTGCTGCAGCTGCAGGCGCGGTTGAGTCAACTTGGGTTGCTCCAGTTAAAAACGAAGAACTTCTTGGTAAATTGAAAGAAGCATTCGAAGCGAAAATCTCTGAAGCTTACACGATTGCAGTGAAACAAGACCGTTATGCGGCACTTGACGCGCTTTATGCAGAAGCAGTGGCACAGTTCGTTCCTGAAAATGACGAAACTGGCATTGCAGAAGAAGTAAATGAGCTGTTCGAAGACCTTAAATACCGTACCGTACGTGACAACATCCTGTCTGGTAAGCCACGTATCGATGGTCGTGATACCAAAACTGTTCGTGCAATCGACGTACAAGTAGGCGTATTGGATCGTGCTCACGGTTCTGCATTGTTCACACGTGGTGAAACTCAGGCCTTGGTCACAACGACTTTGGGTAATACACGTGATGCGTTGATGGTGGATACCCTTGCAGGTACCAAAACTGACAACTTCATGTTGCATTACAACTTCCCTGCATACTCTGTAGGTGAAACGGGTCGTGAATCTGGTCCTAAACGTCGTGAAATCGGTCATGGTCGTCTGGCACGTCGTGGTGTTCAGGCTGTACTTCCTGCGGCTGACCGCTTCCCGTACGTGATCCGTATCGTATCTGACATCACTGAATCTAACGGTTCGTCTTCAATGGCGTCTGTATGTGGTGCTTCATTATCATTGATGGATGCTGGTGTTCCACTGAAAGCACCAGTTGCGGGTATCGCGATGGGTCTTGTGAAAGAAGGCGAGCGTTTCGCAGTTCTTTCTGACATCTTGGGTGATGAAGATCACTTGGGCGACATGGACTTTAAAGTAGCGGGTTCTGCAAACGGTATTACTGCGCTACAAATGGACATCAAGATCGAAGGCATCACTGAAGAGATCATGGAATCTGCATTGAACCAGGCTTATGCGGGTCGTATGCACATCTTGAATGAGATGAACCAGGTGATTTCACGTGCGCGTCCTGAAATTTCGATGCACGCACCGACCTTCCAGGTGATCAACATCAACCCGGATAAAATCCGTGATGTGATCGGTAAAGGCGGCGCGACCATTCGTGCAATTACTGAAGAAACTAAAGCGGCGATTGATATCGAAGATAACGGTACAGTTCGCGTATTTGGTGAAACTAAAGCGGCTGCGCAAGCTGCAGTTGCCAAGATTCAGGCACTTACGGCTGAAATCGAGCCAGGTACAATTTATACAGGTAAAGTGATTCGTATTGTTGAATTCGGTGCGTTCGTAAATATCCTGCCAGGTACTGATGGCTTACTTCACATCTCTCAAATCTCAAACGAACGCATTGCGAACGTGGCAGATGTATTGAAAGAAGGTCAGGAAGTAAAAGTACAGGTTGCGGATGTTGATAACCGTGGCCGTATTAAATTAACGATGAAAGACATCGAACAAGTTTAATTCTTAAAAATATTCACATGGGAAAACTCATGTGAATAACAATAAAAAAGCCCTGAGCTTGATCAAAGTGTTTATTTTGGCTGGCTCAGGGCTTTTTTTATGCTTCAGTATTGGTCTGAATGTGGTGTTCAGTTGATCTCAGGTTAAGGGATCTGATTCAGAGCTTTTTAACAAACGATAAATTTCATCTTTTAATTTCAGTTTTTTACGCTTGATCGCCTCAATATCATTGTTGATATGATTGACTGGATCAAGTTCAAGCTGGCTGATTTCTTTGTCCAACTCGTTATGTTCCTCGAATAACTTGGCAAAATAGGGATTTTCCTCGCGAAGTTGCACAATCAAGTCGCGGTATTCGGGAAACATGTATTTGATTTTCTTATTGCAATCTTTGGTTTTCATAGGGATTCTTATACTCTAATCATAAAATTAAATATAAATATGTTCTGATCTGCACTGAAAAATGCAGATCGACAGAACATGAAAAGGATTTACTTGAAGTGCAAATGTTTGACCTCGCGGCGTAACTCCTGCACTTCATCAATGAGGTCCAGCATCATGGCAACGGCGCTAAATGAGGCATCAAAATCGCGTTGCAGGCGATAGGCGCGTTGTGCACGCGAGATATCTTCACCGAGGAAAGTGCTGGTCGGGGTTGTAGAACGATTTGGTAAAATTCCATGTTCAATTAACTGCATGACCCATTCCGGGCTTTGTCCACAGGCTTCTGCAAAGTGGATCAAGTCAAATGAACGATCGTCCATAATTTCTGAGGGGGTATAACCGTGGGAAAAACTTTCTTGGTACTGAATCGTAGTCATGGGTCTACTCCTTAAACAGCCAAGTGTGCAAAATCCGGAGAAAGGGAAGGTGCTAAAATAGAACGCTTTCCAATCCTTGGACATGCAGACTCAGAGTGATGACTCAAATGATCATGAGTGAAGAGTCGGGATGTGCCAGTAGTTGATGGATCAGTCGGTCTGACCGGATATCTATCAGCAGCATGCGAGGCAAAGAAGGTTAAAGCTGAAGTTGTTTTTATAATTTTATGTGTTATCGACAAAGCGTATTCAATCACTTTCCTGTGTTGAATAGAGGGCGCCATATCAGGGCTGCAAAGCAGACCAGAGGGCAAAATTGAACGAGGCTGAAGATTGATCATCATAAGTGGATAAAAAATAACCGTCTTCGATCCATTATTATGACTTTGCCTGCTCCAAAACAGTTTTTATTTGTACCTTATTGTTTCAAATCATGACAAAGAAAAAAGCCCCTGATATAGGTAATGCCAGTCAGTTAAGCAAAAAAAGTTAAAATGCTGTAAAAAGAGCGTATGTAAATACGCTCTTTTTTTATGAATTTATCTCAGAATCTAGATTTAACATTAAAACAAACCCTACCTTCACTTT
>NZ_VPDG01000016.1:0-54404 GCF_013417805.1 Acinetobacter sp. YH12226
GAGCAAAGCGAGATTTACATGACTTGCATCATGCTGAGGAGATTAAACGAATTTGGAAGGAAAGTTCAGGTCGGTATGGTGTACGTAAAGTCTGGCAAAAACTGAAACGTGAAGGCTATATTATTGCACGCTGTACTGTTGCTCGATTAATGCAAAAGCTAGGTATACAAGGTGTTTGGCGAGGTAAGAACAAACAAACCACCCGTAGCCGAGATGACCAAAAACGGGCAGATGATTTAGTGAAACGTAATTTTAATGCTGATCATCCAAACCAACTATGGGTGGGTGACTTTACCTATATTCAAACTCATTCAGGCTGGGTATATACCGCATTTGTTATTGATGTGTTCTCACGAGCAATTGTTGGATGGAAAGTATCTACACGAATGAATACAGATATGGTGCTCAATGCATTGGAGCAAGCATTGCACGATCGAGGCATGCCAAAGAATGTGATTCATCATTCCGATAGAGGTGTTCAATATCTTTCTATTCGCTATACCAATCGTTTAGAAACAGCAAATTTACGAGCATCAGTCGGTACGACTGGTGATTCATACGATAATGCTTTGGCTGAAACGGTGAATGGCTTATACAAAACAGAGGTGATTGAATATCTAAAAGCAGATTGGCAAGGTTTAGCGGATGTACAACTTGCGACAATAAACTGGGTAGATTGGTTCAATAAAAAGCGTGTACACAGTGCACTGGGTTATGTATCGCCTTTTGAGTTTGAAGCAATGTACTATGATAAGATTAACCCGTTAGGTCAGGTGGCCTAACTTAAATAAAAAAGTCTCCGACAAACCCGGTACGGTTCAGTTTAAGTCGTAAAATTGAAGTTAGATGTTTTTGCATAGATCCAAGTGTTAAATCATCATTGCGATTCTTGCGTACCACACCCTAGGCACGTGAAAAAGTAGAAAGCTTATATTTGTACGTGTTACGTCAAAAAGCAAAACAGAAACCGTAGCCCCAGGCAACCCCCCTCTCATCATAAAATTATACCAGTCAGTAAAATACCTTTAGATTAAGCATGTGTATGTTGGTTATTATTGTTGATTATCACAATAAATTAGTGACCAAAAATCAAATTACCCCACCCTACATTAAATTACACCACACAAAATAAAAACTCTATATAACTGTTATATATAGAGTTTACTAACATACCAATTATGTTATTTAGTGTATCTTATGTTGGTGACTCTTGCCAAGGTTGAGGTTTCAGAGATGACTGTTTTTTGTTGTGGCGACCAAATCGGCCATGTTCCGACCACACCATGACATCCCTGCTCACTGCCATTCAGTTCCTGTAAAGATGGATAACTAATTTTCGGAAGCTGTTGAGGAACATCTGCACTGCAACTAAACGCCCGACTATTTGCCTGATCAATTAAGCGCTGTGCTGATAAAAACAGCTCCCGTGAATGTCGCCAGCCCAACTCACAATGTTCAGCGGCTGCCCAGACCAGCATCACCTCTGCCTGTGCAATCTGAGACTGGGCACAGGAAAAACCTGCATGCTGTTTCAATAATTCAGTATTTGCCCATAAATCCCGACGCATTACACTTGAGGTAGACAGAATCGGTGTGGTTAAACTTAACTGCTTAGCCTGACCTTGCTCTAATGCCACTATAATCATTTCCGCCTGGGCAAGGGCCTCTTTTCGCGCAACCGTTGCACTTTTTTCACTTCCCTCATGGGCTGCATAAGTCAACCATGCGGCTGCTTTGACAGCATGATAACGTTCAATTCCCTGTTCATTCAAAAAAGGAACGAGACGTGTTTGCAAGGCAGCAACCTGTTGATCTTTTGGATTATAAATACCTGACTGGGCTGTAGTATCTGGAGAATCTTGCGCCATAACAGGTGCAGCCAAATGATCAGGATTTTTTGCCCAAACCATCACGCTCCAGCAAACTACAACAGTTGCAGCACCACGATAAAATTGACGCAAGGCAGGTGTGACATATTTCATCTTTATGGTTCTCTTGAAGCGTTCACGGTAGAATTGTTGCGAGAAAACAGGTTCTCATCAAACTTGAATCTAAAGCGTACATATGCGCCCTGAAGAGTTGTGTCACTATCCACCAGATCATCATCTTTATAGCCAGAGAAGTTATAACCACCTGATAACCAGAGGTTTGCAGCCAGCAAATAGCCCACTTCCCCCCCAACCAAAACACGGCGGCCCGAACTCATGTTCGACCATAACACGCCTGTATGAATACCCGCATCCCAACGTTCATTGATGTCATACATTGCCCGACCACTGAGCATATGTGTCATACCACTTGACTCCAAACCAGAGAACGTTGTGTCCACATTTTTAACTGCATATTGGCCTGAAAGGGTAATATCGCGACTTGGATGATAATTCAAGTGATTTGAAAAAATATAGACATGCTTTAAGTATGGATTATTTAAATCTGACTTGTTACTGTCATAGCGGTATTCCACCTTGGTCAGCGCATCAAAACGATTGTGCTCAGTGTCACGGTAGGCAGCCCCCACCTGGAAACGATCAACCAGGCGATCACCACTGTTTTCATTCTTACTATCAGTCAGGCTAACTACATTTTTCGCCAATAAAGTCACGTCATTGGAATATTTGTAGGCAATCCCCAGATTATTCAGGATGGTGTCAGACTGGTCAGCCCAACGTGCTTCAATTCTCGCAACAGCTTTCCAGTTTGGATTGGCCAGATATTCCACACCTAAAGATGCAGCAGTGTTATCGGAATTTTGGTTATCGGTATCTGCTTTTGACAATGACTTCACCTGTTCAAAACTGGTGGTTGCATAGAAGCCTTTTTCCAGTTCCCAACGGTTACGTAAACCGATTGCAGCTTCAGCTTCGCGCGCACTGATGCCATCGCGAACACGATATTCACTAAATGCCGTACCGTTATTGTTATATTTACTGTCCAGACCAAACACTGTGACATTACGACGCTGATTGTTATTTAGGTCATACAGTCCCTGAATACTGGACACCAACTCATGGCGACCATAGGCACGTAGTTTTGAATTAATCTGGTAATTCGCACCCAAGGCAAAATTACGACGCTCAGCTTCGGAAACATCCTGCTCATATTCAGCAAAAACATTTGAACCCTGCCAAGGAAGCTGTGTGGTGATTTTTGTACGTGCGGTTAAACCATGATACGGCGCTGTTTGTGAAGCCCCCAACAATGCTGGATTCTTAGACTCATCGTAATACTTGAGACCCAGCTCAACCGCGACAATACGGCTGATCGCACGTTCGATACTGGCAGAAACACCCTGATTGACACCACTTTGCAAATCTTCAGTACGGATGGCCTCCAGTTTTGCCAAACCGATCTTACCCAGTTGCGTACGCCCTTTTATACCACTTTCCTTACGTCCAGCGGTGATTGGTGCCGCAGTGTTATAGAACCCTGTATCTGCCTGATTATGGTAGGTTTTCAGCTCCATATTCTTATAGGCATAGTTCAGTTCAACACGAGCCGCATTCCCCGATAATTTACCTGTTGCATCTGCCGTGGTGTTAATCTGTGTTAAAGAGTTTAAACCGTCATTGATATTTTCAGAACGGGCAAACTCAGCAATCAATTTACCCTTGTCGGCAAATTTCACCACGGTATTGACACTGGCCAACTGGTCCTGCGTTAGTGGATTATTGCTTTTTACATAAGCCCCGCCCACTTTCACCTGATCCAGCAGCTTCACCGAGCCTGTAACACCACCAACCGTGTATTCATCCCCACCCTGCTCAGATTCCACTGTAATACGCAGATAGACTGGATTCAGGTCAGCATCGACACTTGGTACAGGATCTTTTAAGTAAATGCTGTTGCTAAAGGTATCTACTTCATAATCGGTAAAACGTGCCAAAGTGCTACGCGAAATGATCAGGCCTGGATTATCGCGGTCACGGGTCACCACCTCAACTTTTTCACTATTGGCAAGCACATCATCGGTATTGACATTGCCCATGCTATACGGACCTGAAATCCCCATAGCACGTTGTTCATTGGTCACCTGTTGCGTATTGGTCTGCGCAGCAAAGGCCGTGACTTTATAGCGGTCTGTTTCGACAGCCCCACGAACACCTGTTAATGAACGGCTATATTGACCTAAAGCCAGGCCCTCATCATTTTCAGTACGGGTAACATAATCACCATACATGGCATAAGAACGGCCTTTATCCACACGCACGTAGAGCTTACTTGTTGTTTGTGCATCAAAACCTTTCGCCGCCGAGTCACCATAAACTGGATAATATTCATCTGGACGAATATCACGGAACAAGCGCTGGTTTTTATCCTTGTCAGAATCATAGGCAAGGGTTAGTAGATATTCACCCCTGACTTTCCCTTTCAGGAACATGGCTGCACGCCCTGTCACATTGCTTTTGCCATTGTCCGATGATGAAATCTCTTGCAGTTCTTCCTCAAACCCATCCTGCGAACCGACATTGCTTAACTGTTTCGGGTCAAATTTCTTAAAGTTAATTGATCCTTCTACCAAACCAACTGCAATGATCGGACGTAAATCAGGTAAGAAACGTATTGGTGTACTGCTATGAAAAATACCACTTTCAACCGACAGCGTTCCTTCACCCGCCTCAATTGGCGCCTTTATTGGCACAACAAGTGTACCGCCCTCAACAAACACCTGAATACCAGGTTGTTTCGGGTCCAGGTCAGTCAACTCAATTTTACCAATCGAGCTGTCGAGCGTAACTGGAGTTCTGGTAGAAACCAATGTGCCATTACGGTCAACAATTTTCATGGTTACATTGAAATAATCACGACCGTTGGCTTGCGGTTGTACTTTGGCTGACTCAAGTAACAGCTTATCCATTTGGTCAGGGACAATCACATTGACCTGTTTGCTATCCCGAACATTACCCATCATGTCGACTTGACGAACTTCAATACTGTTTTTACCCACAGCAAGATCGACACCGATAAAATCCAGACCTGCAACCTGTAAGTCAGGCAATATTGCACGTTTACCAATGCGTTTCTCAGAAACCTGTGTGCCATTTACCCACAGTTGTAGTTGTGTGCCAGCAGCACCCTTAACCTGAACCGCTGTTTGGGCATAACCAAGAAGCTGCCCATCTTTTAAGTTGATAATTTCTAGCTGATTATTGGCAGCATTTTCCAGCACTGTTTCCAGACTAAGCATTTTCGCAGCTTGAGTGGATTCGGCTGGCACACTCTCAGTTGCTGCCAATGTTTCAGTCAGTGGCAAGGCAACTGAAGAAGCAACGCCAGATTTTTCTGGTTCAAAAGTAACCTCTTTCAGTTCCTTAGCCTGTTCCTTGGAAAAATCAAGGTTACAATTGGCCCTGATTCCCTGTGCCGAGATACAACCACTTGCTGGCTGACCTTTAACATCGGTAATCTTGGAAAAAACTGGATCAATGGTAAGGTCTGAACGTAACACCTGTTCTAAATTGGTGTTGTCCTGTTCAATGCGTTTTTTACGTTCTGCGATTTGTTGCAATAAGGCTTGCGAACATTGTCCTGTACCATTGGCAATTGCAAAATCGGCACGATGTAGTTCACCACGTTTTAAATCCACAAAACGGCTATTTGGATCACCTGCCTGACGATTGCCAATTAACACCAACTCAGAATCAACTGGCAAACTGGTACGGTCAACCTTTAGAACGTGGGTTTTGGCACTGATCCCATAAAAATCATATTTACCTTCACTGTCAGTCACCACATAGCTACCATCTTCAAGGTAAATACGCACACCTGGCACACCGACTTCACCTGCATCCTGTACCCCATTACGGTTACAGTCAGTAAAAATCTTACCAACAATAAAGCCATCAGAGATCATTGCGCCAGGAGTTACTTCTACTTTTGCAGATGCTTCGTTTGATTCGATTCCCTGACCATCTTTTGCCCGAACACGGTTAATGCCATCACCATTCAAGGCATTTGGACCAATATAGACGCGATACTGAACCTTAACTTCCTTACTTGGAGTCAGTGTACCTAAACCAAGTTTCAAATAAGGACCTTTTCCACCTAATGGGTCAGCAACCTTGGTGCCATCGATACGCATAGAACCCTGAACATAGATAAAGCCTCTAGGCAAGGTATCAGTAATCGAAACATCTTTGGAATCCACCGTGCCACGATTGGCAACCGTCACGGTATATTCTTCAAACTCACCGATTTCCGAGTTTTTATTGGTCGCAACCTTTTGTACAAATAACGGCGAGGTTGGTACAGTCAAATCAGGATCAATTGGAATATCAATATTGAGTGCTGGATCAGCATTATTTAAGGTGAATTTGCCAGCATAAGACCATTCCAGATCAACAGCCTTATCCGCAGGGAAACTTGGATAAACAGATTTATCACTGACAAAACTATAACGTGTATTTCCAGGAATTGTGGTTGTATCCACAACAAAACTGTAGGTTCCTGCTTTAACAAGGGGATAAATAAATTCACCCTCGCTATTGGTGACCTGCTTGGCTGGAATTGTAACCAGCTCTCCAGTCTGCTCATCAAGTTTGTATGCAATATTGTCCGCAATTGGCTGGCCATTCTGGTCTAATAAAGTGACCGTTGCTCCCGCCACAGGTAAACCTGTCTTGGCATCAAACACTGTGCCATATGGGTCAATAAGCACCTGAGTACTAATATCGGTAAATGTCTGGGTTGAATTACCCTGTGCATCCAGACAGTCCGTCAGGCTAACCTGTACCTGATCACGTTTGATGGTCTGCAATAACGCATCATAAGAAACCCCAACTTCCGCAAATGCGGTTGGTAGCGTGTAATGGAATACGCCTGTATTCGGGCCAGTTTCTACCCCAATGACTTCTTCAAGATCACCTGTTTTGGCTGATTTAAGCTTAATTTTCACCTTGTCGGCAGTATAACGGTCCGCATTACAGCTGGCATTTTGCGCTTCAAGATAAAGTGGTTTATTCACGCTGCCTGTGGTCAAGACATTTTGGAAATCACCAGATTTATTATTAATCACTGCAAGACCACCTACCACGGTTAAAGCAGGATTAGACAATACCTCTTTTTGGCTATTTGTGGTTGCATACGAAACTTTATAGGTATTTTTAACCGTTGTTTTGGCAATGTTACGATTCATTGTAACCGTAAGATCGACTTGTTCAGTTATATTAGCCTCAATTTGTGGAAAGCCAACCACCAATTGATCAACCTTGCTGAAATCACTTGGCAAGGTCGTTGTATAGTTATTGCCTGTTTGCTTATACAAAACCTTGGCCTGCGTATTTTTTAACTGTGCAGACTTAAATGTTGTATTGGCAGGCAGATCATCAACTAAAAGCACCATTTTCTGTGCCTGACCATCGATCATCACATCCACTGGTCTTGCCGCTTTTTTACCTTGATTGGTTATGGCCAAAGTATAGTTAAGGTCATAGCTGGCATTGGCTGATGGCTCAAAAGTTTTCTGGACAACCTCTTTGGTTGCAACCAGTTGTGGTCCATAGTTGATGGCACTATCTGTAGCCGTTGCTATTACACTATTATCTTCAACAAGTGTTGCTTTTAACGGTAAATTTAACTGCTGACTTTCAGTCAATGTCGCACTTGCTGTTGCAACGACCCACAAATGAACGCTCTGGCCTACCGCCAAGGCAACATTGGTTGTCAGTTGTTGATCATCGGTGTCGAATTGACCGTTTTTATTGGTATCTACATAAATTTTAACGTTGCTTAGTTCATTTATTGTTAACGCTTCTAGTTGTACATTGACAGGCGCATTACTATTGTTGACTAAGGTATTTGCCCAAATAACACGGGTACTTGGTTCAATTTCCTGAACTGGTGGAGTAGTTAAAGCAATTGCGTAAAGAGCAGAAACATTGATTTCGACGGTATTTGAAACTGATTGTTGGGATTTACCATCGGGTGCAACATAAGTTGCATAGGCGATATTTTGGATAGAGCTACCCACTTCAGGCATATTCGCTGCATAACCGTACTGCGCTGACAATATTGATACTGTCAACGTTGATAACATAAATGTCATGTTATGGAATGCCCGAGATTGCTTCTGTTGTAGCACAGCGCTTACCCTTAACTAAATAGTCTAAAAAATTTATTGGGGACGAACACCTACCGCAGCAGATGTCCGCCTCTTTAATTATTTATTTTGATTACATCGGCTTGAACAAGCTTATGGGGTAAGTGGATTCACTTTAATCACAAACTCTAATTCAGCTTTTTTAGTTGCTTCTAAAGATGGCTGAGTTGCTGTAATCGTACCTGTACTACCATTACTAGAAATACCACCCAATGTTGCATCAGTTGCTTTTGGTGACACACCAGCAATTGCTGCTAAAGTCGTATATTGCGGTGTAGTATCGCTAATGACGACATTAGTGACGGTTGCATTACCCTCGTTTATTGCAGTAATACGGTATTTCACACACTCACCTGGTTTTGCGCTCACGGTGGTCTGTGCATACGTTCCACCTGTACCTGTTGTACAATTAACCACAGCCTGATCCTTAACCAAACGTACCTGACCTGCGGTCACTGTCGTTAGGTCAGTATTTTTCAATGGAACATGGCTAATTCCATTGTAATCAACTGGACTAAAGGTTAAGACCACTGGGTTTTGCGTATTCACAGTTGCATCGATTGGAGCCTGAACTTTTACAAGTAAGTTGACTGAACTGCCTTTAGCAATACCACCAGAGATCGTAAGAGCTGATCCTGTAACTAAAGTATCATTCGAATCAATCAAACCATCATTGTTGTTATCAATATATAAATTGGCTGTCCAATTCGGATTGCTACTGGTCAAGCTAAATGGTATACCTGCCGCAGTTTCACCCTCAACGAGGTTACTGTTGTTGGTTAAAGTGTGCTTATAAACAACCGTACCACCTGGTGCAACCTGACCAATACGGTCTTGATTCAATACCATCTTACGGTCTGATTGAACAGTCACTTTATCCGACATGGTATCGCTTAAGCTGGTTGCTGGCGATGTGACAGTAAAGAGTACTTCTTCATCTTTTGCGGTTGCCCCAGCTGATGGAGTCACCACTGCAACCAGTTTCACATTACTATTTTGGTTAATGTTACCTGTATTGGTGATTGGTGAACCTGTTGGTTTCCAATTAGCTGCATCTGTTGTGTCAGCAATATAGAACTTCACATCCCAACCTGCTGGTATGTTAGCAGTTAAGTTGTAGTTATCCGCATTGACCGTGCTCTTGTTATCCACTTGTAATGGGAATGTTGCGGGTTGACCTGGTAATACTGACTTGGTATCAATAAATTGCCCAGTATCCTTACCTGTAGCGCCTGATACTGTACCTGTTGAGTCCGTAACATCACCGTTATGTAAATCGACGGTTGCAGCTTTAACATTGTTAATCACCAAGTTCAGGGTATCGGTTTTGGTCGAATCAGACTTTGGTGAAGTGATTAAGGTTGCAGTCAGTGGCGTATTCCCTGAATAGGTTGCAGGCAAGGTAATTTTTGCAACCAACTCATAACTACCACCTTTTGCAATACTGCCTGTAGAAACAAATGGTGAAGCGCCATCTGCATTGTACAGAGTCACAATACCAGTACCTGTACCCCCACCTGGTAAATTTACAGTGATGTTGGTCGCAGAAACATTAAACTCCTGCGCAACATTACCTGTGTTATGGATAATGATCTTTTCAGTTACCGCGCCACCAAAGACAGCGACTTCTCCTTGGTTAATTTCATTAATGATAATCTGGTTATCTTTTGCTGTATTGCCAGCGACTGCTTCAGCATCAGAATAAGCATCACTTGCACTATCATTAATTGTACCTTTTGGTACTGCAATCACGTTTACATAATTCGTGTTGGATGGTTCTGAAGGATTTGTACCAATCTGAGAGTTTGCGGTGTTATCAATCGCTCCAACATCAGTGCCTTGTTTAACAACAGCTTGGAACGTTAAAGTCCCTTTGTTATTTGGGGCTAAAGATGAAATCGTTAAAGTTAAAGTATTCGATGCAGTATCAAATACATAACCATCTCCATCAGCAGCATCTGTTTGTGCTGTACCTAATAATTTGGCAGAACCTGGCTCATACTCTAACTTGGCATCTAATACGTCGGTAAGCTTCAAACCATTTGCTATACTATTCCCGATGTTTTGATACTCCAAGGTATAGGTGACAATACGATCAGCTTTTGCAGCTTTGGTTGCATCAATATTACTGACACTGGCTGATTTATTGACCTTAATGACAGCCCCATTGGTAATTTTTACTGTGTCAGTATTGGTCACAGTCAGGGCTGCACCCGCAAGCGTTGTATTGGTACTGGTCGCACCTACAATCCATTGACCTAATTTGTCTACAGCAGCCGTTGCATCGGTTGTACCCTGAACAATCAGGTTAACTGACTTACCTGCGTCCAAGGTGATACTGGTAATTGGTGTGGTACTATCAGGCGCACCATCACCATTGGCATCAAGATAGATCTTAAGACCTGTAAAGTCATAATCATCACCACCCGCTGCTGGTTTATTAGCAACATTATTTAGTGACAAGGTGAAGGTATCTGTAGCGTTACCTGTATTGGTTAAGGTATGCGATAAAGAGACCAATGAATTGTTGTTCGCTGTTGCGGTACGGTTCGCCTCCAACGTAAAACTTGCAACTGGCAATACTGTGGTGGTAACAATATTTGAAGATACAGTTTTAGAGTTACCCGTACTATCGGTATAGGTTGCAGATGCAACGTTACTGATATTTGTACCTGCTGCTGGCGCAGCGGCATGTGCAGATGAAACAAAAGCAGCGCTACCAGCAACCAATGCAATGGAAGCCGCTAGCTGTGTGAGTTGTAGACGATTTGACACTATTTTACCCCTTATACGTAAAATGCCAATTAATTACTTGTTTTTTCACTGTTTACGCGTGTTTGAGCAGAAACCGTCACAGACTTTCCAGCTGGAAGCTCTGCAATAGTCCAACGCAATGCACGATAATCTTTCAGTGGTACATTCACCATTTGATTACTCTCTTTGCGTTTTAAAGGCATTGGGGCAAAATGTGTACCATCAGTACTTGCTTCAGCATTTTCTGGCTGAGACTTTGCCAAAAATTGTGTTTCTACAGGTATCGGTAAAGTCGCAGCCAGATTCTTGATTTTCGCAGTGGTGTTATTAGTATAGGTTGCCCGATACTCAATCACATCATTGGGTTTTACCTTGGTCACCAGCTTTGAGGTTGGTTTCCCATCAGTGCCTGCACTGATCAGGAAAGTTTTGAGTTCTACTGAAACGGGCTCTTTTGTCGTTTTAGGCTCAGCGAATACACTTCCAGCCAAAACAAGAACCGCAGTACCAAGCAAACATTTCTTGTACATATTGTTCAAATACGCCATTCAATTATTCCTAGTCTTCTCTTCTATTTTTGAACAGTACATTTACCATCCAAAAAAACGTTAACCATTTTTTATAAAAGTATATCAATAATTAACAAATTTGTTTGATTTACTTCACACTTTTACAAGAAATATTGTATTACTTTCAGCCAAAGCAAATTCCATACCATCTTTCCTCACCGAAGCCCTTTGCACGTTTTTCAACCTACCGATCTGTGATAGGTTCTGTTTATTGACTAACACAAAATCTTAAAGTTCCTGTGGCTGATGGTTTTAGCAAACCTGTTAAAGTCCATTCAAGAACTTCTCCAGAACGTGTTGCATTACAAATATTTCCACTTGGTGTTAGGCGGCAACTTACACTGCCAAAATTAGTACCAGTTGGTAAACTATCTTTTACTTTGACATTCTGTAGGTTCTTCACACTATTATTTTTATAGGTGATCTCATACTCCAGATTTTGCTGTTTTGTGGCTTCGTTATTCACTAAAAAGCCTAAAGAATCAGATGGAGTTGAAGAACAGCTGGTTACTGCACGTACTTTTTTTGTCAGTGTTAATCCTGCACTGCCAATAAGTGTCACATCCTGACGTTGTTGGGTTTTCTGGTCTGTGAGGTTTAATGCACTCACAGCATAGCTTGCCTGTAGCGTTCCAATATGCTGTGCACCAGCAAAAATATTGGTCGGTGCAAATACACGTTGTACAAGACAGATATCAGTGTTTGGTTGCAACAACACAGTACCTGAGGCTGTTGGATCAAACACTGTTTCACCTGTATCAACGGTACCGTTACAGTTGGTGTCTTGGTAAACCAATGCCTGCCAAGGTTGATCATTGTTTGAGTTTGATTGGGTTTGTTCCAACTTTGTTACCCAAACAGGGGCCTGGGTACTTAAACGGTGTGGATAATCAGTCACTTCACCTGCGGTAATGGTATGTTGTCCATCTTCTGTTAGAAGTACATTGAGTTTAACATCGGCAAAGTTATTGTTTGGATAGCTGGTCGCACTTGTGTTTGCTACCGTTATACTATCGGCACTGACAGAAATATATTCAGGTAAATTCTGCTGAACAATACAAAATGATGATGGTAATAAGCTTTGTTCAATTGAGAAAGCATAATCACCATTTGCACTTGTCACTGTTGAAGCTAATTGTGTAGTACTACAGTTATTCAAACGAATTGTACTATTTGCAATCCCAACTTCACCTGCATCTTGTATGCCATTATATGCTTTACTCACATCCAGCGTTGTTCCGCTATTATCAACAAATACTCGTCCACTAATATCAACGTAAATAAGCTTAGTATTGGTAAATGTACAGGTAATATTGGCACCTTCTTTTATGCGAACAGCGGGAATCGTCACAATATTATTTACACGCGTCCAAAAAGTACCTGTATTCCCTGTTACACCGCTATTTGCATCTACACAACTAACACCTGATAAAACATATCCAGCTAAAGCACTTTCTGTAAAAGAAACATCTGTATTCAATGTTTGCGCCCAAAGCTGTTGTGCAGAGGTTGCTGTGGTTCCTGCTGTGACTGTAGTTACAGAATCCGTGGTAACTGCTGTTGTACTATTTACAAGATTGCTAAGATTAATATAGTTAAACGTATCCGTCCCATTCACAGAGTTTTTAGCAATTTTAATTTTTGCACCATCTATAATGTTAATACTGACAGGAACACCTGTACCTGTGACTGTGTCATAGTTTGCAGTCGAACAATTCCCACTTAAAGACAAACCAATTGGTCCATAACCACCTGCGGAGTTTTCTGCATCCCCCACTGATAAATTGTAGGTATTACGATTGACGATACGATAGCTAATGCGATGATAACCAGCACTAAAGGCGGAAGCTGTGGTAACATTTACACCATTTGATGTCCATCCATTTCTACTCGCCACGACATTACCATCCACCATAATATATGCGCCATCATCCAGGCCAACACTCGTATTTCCAATACAAACTGTTAATGTTTGCGAACTCGGAATATAGATCCCTGTGGTAAATTCCCAAGCACGGCGGTTATCGGCAATCTGTTTTGTAGGGAGTGTTACCGTTCTTTCAGCAGCTGTCCCCATATTGCCAATAATGCGTTGGATCATGGGTGCAGCGGTGCTGCTGGATGCCAAATACACTGAGTCGCCGAGTGCTGGCCCGCCATAGGAAAGATAAGCACCCGTCGGGCTAGTTTGGGTTGTAGGCCAAGCTGCTGCAAGTGAACTTGTCTGATCTACATAATCGCCTACAGGCGTATTTCCACCTGTACCTGTATATCCCACCCAAAAGGCACCATTGGTTATTGACTCATCTTCCTTGATGTTGCCCCAAACCTTATACAGTGTTTCGCCTGCACCACTACCTGGGTTAAACTCATCACTCGAAACTTTAACGGTCGCTTGCTGAGCAGTACCTGTAGAGGAAGCCGCTGTTGTGCTGTAACTCACAGATAATTGTTTTGTAGCTCCATTCGCCACGCTCCCTAAAGGGCATGTCCAGTTGCTACCACTTTGGGCACACCCCCCCCCACCGACAACACTTACACCCGTTACTGTCACACCATCTTTTGGTGCGGCAATATAGGTTGCGATGGCATTGGTTGCATCGTTCGGCCCTTCATTTTTAATATTGATGGTTTGTGTACCAACTCGTCCTCGTACAATCGTGGGTAAATCAGGAGTAATTGTAAAACGAGCTTCCTTAACCGCTGGATCAGGTGTCGGGGCTACAATGATCGCATTGACTAAACTACTGACAGGCGTATTCGATGAGGTTGACTCTATTGTTGCTGTATTGGTTAACGTACCTGCTGCGGTTGCTGTACCCTGAATCGTGATTATACAGGTTGCAGTTGTTGCTCCCGTAAATAGCCCAGAGACTTTCCAGCCTGCGGTATTATCGCCTGTTAATGTAGGAGTACAGGAGGTAGTAACAGGGCTTGAACCTCCTGTACCTTGTGTCGTAGCTGGTGTTCCGACAATAGAAACATTTTTTAAACTAACTGGGAGTGTGTCATTAAAAGGTAAATTTACAACAGTACCTCCTAATGATGCACCTGCGGGTGTATTATTAGTAATAGTTAATTGATATTGCATCAATGAATTAACAGGCACATTATCTAATTGTGTCTGTACAAATGTGCCTGTGTTGCCTACACGTTGTTTTTTAACCAAGGTGACATCACTATCAGCATCCATACTGGACATACCAAAGAAAAAAGCATCTCCTCCAGTAGTAGTATATGACGCTCGCCCATCTCCACGAATATAAATATCAAAATTTAATTCAGTAATTCCTTTTCCCTGTATATAAACACTACCACTTGCCCCCCCACCAGTTGATGATGCTGTAATTACAGTTGCAGTATTTATAATATCATTACCACTAACAGAAAAATATTGACTCCCTGATAGTTTTTTTAGGGTTACAGGGGTAGAAGCTGTTCCACCTGTATAGGTAAATTCAGCGGCAAATCCCACAGCTCCCCCAGAACTCGCCCCCCCCAAACCTGTTGCTTGCAAAACAGGATTATTCACTGGTCGATTAAATTTTATTTTTACTGATCCAACTTTTCTTCGAGCACTATTCGCTCCACTTACACCTGCCAAACTTTTTGTCAAAGCAAGAAAGTAAACCCCCTGATTAGCAGCTACATTAATTCCTCCATTGTTCGACGGACAAGCTCCCGTAGCAGGACATGATGCTGGCGCATTTTGTATAGAAGCCGAAAGCATTGTATCCACAGCATCACCAATCGTATCTAAGGGTGTAAGCACCGACGTTGCTACCACACTACTACCACTTGTAGTACCACCTATAGTTAACTCAGGTTTATTTTGTCCTGATTGACCTGAATAGGTTGCAGTATTGTAGATTGAAGTCACGGTATAAGTAACTTTTGTGGTCGGAGTATATTCCTCTGGATTATTATCAGTTGGATTATTTCGGTTTAATAAAAAAGTATGAGTTACAGGACCTTGTGTTGGACCCTGCCCAGACCCTGAGCCTGAAAAAATCTCAATCGTTGGTGGAGCAGCCAATACAGCTTGGCTACACATCAAACAAGTTAAGATAAACAAAACCAAAGTATATATATAACTAACTTTATGATTCATCATGCTGTAATTAGAGGTATTCTTTTTCATTATTTGCTTACTGACCCACATAGCGCACCCCAAAACTAAATTCGTAACTTTGATTTGCCGCCACACTATTTAATGTTCCTGAAACCGCGCCAGCATTACCGACTGAGGGAGCAGTCATACTACTACATGATGTGCAGATAGGTGATTGAGATAAAACTGTATAGGCAGGCGTCATGTCTCTAAAGGTAAATGCAGTACTCATAGCAGTAGCACTTGTATTGGTTAAAATCACCTTGTACAAGACACATTGGCCTTGACCATTGCTTTGCTTACCAATAGTTAAAGTATTTGTTGTGTATGTTTCATCGGCTGTACCATTACAATTGAAATCTCGTGCCTGCAATTTTGTCAGGGTTAATTGTGACTGCTTGACTGTGGTCACATCTTTAATAGAAGCAATAACCTGATTGCTACTATCTGTTAAACTCACAATCGTTGTATTCGTCTGATTGAGATTGTTATTTGCAACATTCGTGACTTGTAATAAGAGTTGAATTTGCTCATGAGCTGCCACTTTGCCACCTGGTAAGTCCGCCAATGTACGAATATTTAAATCCCCACTGCTGAACTTGCCATCCCCATCGACATCCAGAAATAGTACACTGTTAAAGCTAGACTCACTATTGTTGATGATAAAACCATAGCTCCCCGTAAAGTCTGTAGCAGTAGGGTTAGTCAGTAAATGACGATAGACCACTGTGCCCAATGGTGCAACCTGAGCATGTAAATCTGGTGTAAATTCCAATTGGGGTACGGAATTGACACTTTGAATCTCCACTGCGTTTTTGATTGTATCCTGAGCAGGGTTACCCGTACCAACAAAGCTAGTTGAGATCACACGAAAATAAATTGGTACAGTCACGTCTTTATTGACTTTATCCACTTCAACAACCGCACAGACCAGTTGGGTTTCCGCATCATTTAAATAAATCGTCTTACCAATTTCATTACCCAACCCACTACAGTTTGTACCATTTGTGGATGCATAAAAACGCACACGGTTTACGCCTGCGGGTAAAGTTAGGCTAGAAAAATCACTGCTGGCATTTGCACTGAGCAAATACTCTGTTCCAACACCTGTATGTTTCACTGTTAATGGAAAAATTACCTGTCCGCCAGTCACAGCATTATCACTGGATTTTACTGTTAGGGTTTTCCAAGCAGCGCCATTATTATCAACCTCACCATTACCCAGCCCCGTATTATCAGCATTGGTTAAATCCACCAATTGTGAGACCAGAGTAGGATTTAAACTACCCTGATCTTTAATTGTGCCAGTTTTAGTGCCATCACCCAAAGACTGTGCCTTTGGTGTAACTTCAAAAGGTGTATTTGTGGTTACTGCATAACTACTTGGGAAACGAACTTTGACCACAACAGGAACACTGCTATTGGCAGCCAATAATCCCGTATCAGGAATACCATCACCATTACTGTCTAATAATGGTGTCACACCATCCGCACGATACAACTCAATTTGACTACCTGCTGGAAATGTACTGTTAGTTAAAGTGAGGTTAAAACGATCTGTGGTATTCCCTATATTCCAGACATAGTTGGTAAATTTAAGTTCACCACCCTGGGGAACCGCACTGGCCGTAATGGTATTGGTATTATCACTGACGTTGCTTGCACTACCATTCATTTTGACAGCATAGACTGGAGCAACATTTACAACTGCTGTATTACTTGTGTCTGTCGTTGGCCCTGTTACATTAATGACGTTCTCAATTTTCCCTGCAATGCTTTTATTAATTTTTACATTAAATTCGATATAGCCAATCGTATTCGCTGGAATATTGGTTAGGGTTGCGGTAACAACATTCGAGGTGACACTATAATTAATTCCTGTTGGATCGGCTGTTCCCCCCACTGCATCATATACAGTTACGCCATTCCATTTACCCGAATTTGCCTCATAGGTTAAATTACTTCCTAACGTGTCAGTTAAAGTTGCGGTTGTGACAACACTGTTTGATGGATTTTGATAATCCAGACGTATAGTGACCACATCACCATTTGCAGCAGTGATTTGAGAGAATTTTTTACGCACCACCAGAGTTGACTGGTCAGTTACAGTTGCCTTGTCAACATTGCTATTTGTTCCACTCGCGCCATTCGCAGATGTCACCGCCAAAGTTAAATTTGCAAATTTTCCTGTGGTAATCGTATTCGGTATGGTTGCCGCAACAACCAGTCCAACGGACTGACCTGCACCCAATGTATAACCTGTAATTGGCGATCCATCTGGGACACCATCATTATTGGCATCCAGATAAACCGTCAAGCTACTATTCACAAAATCAAAATCATCACCAGTGGAATTATTGCTTACAGCAAAAGTATATTGGTCTGTCTCATTACTGGTATTGGTTAGAATATGATTGAAATAAACCGTTTGCCCAGCTACAGCTTTCTTATTATTTGCCGCCACCAAACTTAATGAGTACACAGGTAAAATTGTGGTTTGCACCAAGTTGGAACGTGCTACCTGTACAACCGTTGAACCCTCTTCGCTGTACTCACCAACTGCCATGTTACTGATGATCGAGTTGGTTGCAGCCCAGGCCGATTGCTGGACCATCAACACGCACAGCAAGGTCAAGACCCAATTAAACAGTTTTGGGCGGTTATTATTTAGTGTATTGATCATCTTCATGCTCTAATATCCGCTCTGTTTATGGGCTTACCCGAATAGAAAAGTACATGGAAGCCTGACCTTGTGGTGCAAGCGATCCCACACTGCCTGCAATTTGATCGTTATTTACAGCGATTGTGCCTTGACTAATAAATGGTGGTAAACCACTACGTAATTGGCTGTAAGCAGGCACAATATCATTAATCACAATATTACTAGCTGGGGTGGCGCCCTCATTTTTAATGGTTAAACGATAGCTCACACATTGATTTGGTTTTACTTGAAGTGGTGTGCTTCCGTAGGTTGCACTGCTTACCGTAGCTAAAGTTAAGGCACAGTTTTCATCTTTCGCCTGCTCTTTGGTCAAACGTAACTGGGTTGGATCTACCGTGGTCAAGTCAGTGTTTTGTAAATCATCCAAGGTCAGCCCCTGAATGGTATTGTTTGCTTTCACCACAATATTCGCCACACTAGACATACCATTGGTTGCCGTTGTTGGTGCCTGGACTTTTAAGAGAAGTTGAATTGAAGCTTGCGGCGCTAAACCACCTGTAATGATGGATAAATCATTAATCATTGGATCAGTCGCATCAATCACGCCATTATTATTGGCATCATGATACAAAGTATAAGTAAAGGTATCATTTGGGTTTTGCGGAATAACACTAAACGTGATCTGGCCTACTGCATTCCCCTCAACCACAGTTCCTGTATTCTTTAAGGTATGTAGATAGACAACTGTGCCACCAATATTGACCCGACCCTGCCGATCATTTGCCAGTGTCATTTGTCTCTGGATAATATCAACTTGGTCCTTAATACTATCCGCCTGTGCATTCATTGGGGATTTTATCGCAAACCAAATAGGAAGATTAGCCAAGTCTGTATTAGTGGGAACAGTGACAACAGCACAATATTTTTTGGTTGCACCCGCTGCTACATTGCCAGTACTGCTGATTACATTTCCTAGGCTTTGGCAATCATCACTCGTATCATAGAATTTCACTATCCACTGGGCAGGCAAACTGGTACTGATATTATTGACATCAATTTCAGCAACCGAAGCATATAAATTATAGCTATTCGTTACCGTACTCTTATTCTCTACAACCAAAGGAAATACGGCTGTTCCACCCCTAACTGCTGATTTATTTACCCATGCCTGTCCACCAGGTGATGTAACAGCACCTATACCAGTTCCTGAACTATCATTATTGTACAAGTCACTAGAACCTGCGGTATTGGTATTGTTTAATCGATTACGAGTACTATTGGTAATTGCTGTATCTGTAACTGAAGTTGCCTTAACATCAAAATCTAGTATTTCATTAGTCGCTGTAACACAATTGGCAGGGAAATAAACACCAAGCACAATTTTTTTCGATGCGCCTGCTGCCATCGAACCTGTATCAATAATACCGTCAGCATTACTATCTGTCAGTAAAGTACGCCCATCGGACTGGTATAAGCGTGTGACTGCACAACTTGGGACATTTGCACTTTTTGTAATGTTTAAATTATAGCTGTCTGTCGCCTGTCCTGTATTCCAAACATAATTATCAAACTGGATTTCTTTGGCTGCACCAGTAAATGTGTTTGATTTGGTGAGCAAGTCATTCGTTCCTCCATCAGTATTTCCAACAGAAGAGTTATTCAGTATCACCCCTAAGGTTTGCTGAACTGTAAAAATAACGGTATTGGTTGATGTATCTTTTAACAAGGTAGTTGTATTATTTTTATACTGTTTATAGTTAGCAGTGTTATTGATTTTTTCCGCTGCATTCGGATTAACTTTTACCTTAAAACTAAATGTACCTTTGCTTAACGCAGTAATGCCTGTGAGTTTAAATTCCACCTCACCACCCGCATATTTATAGTTCATAACTGACTCAGCAGTACTGCCTGCTTCATTGTCATTATCTACATCTGTTAATGTACTTGCGCCATTATTCCAAATAGCTGTTCCAGCTTGGTAACTTACACTGCTCGGCAAAGTATCACGGACAAATAGTTGACCTAGTGCAGTCCCCGTATTGTTATAGGTAAATGTATAGGTAACTTCTGTGCCTGTTTTACCTGTACTGATATTTTGAGATTTTGTGACCTGAATAACCGCATCATCAACCACTTTTGCAACATCTGAGACAGTGGCAGACACATTACCTGAATCAAGTTGACTGGTTGAAGTTAAAGTAAAGTTTGCAACGTGACCTGCGCTAATGCTGTTGACTGGAATACTTCCCACCACAACCACAGCCACAGACTCACCTGCTTCTAAATTCAGAATTGCATTATTGAGTAAATTATTATTGTCATCAGGCTCACCATTTTGATCCCGATCCGCATAAACTGCGATATTTTCTAGATCAAACTGGTCATTTGTAAGTTGATTCAGTGTAATTTTATAGCTATCAGCAATATTTCCCGTATTGGTGAGTACATGAGGAAAATTGAGTTTACTGCCAATAGTTCCGATATTCTGCTGATTGCTTTGCAGGTTCAATGAGTAAATAGGCTGAACTGTGAGGATAACGGGATTGGAGTTGATGACTTGCAAGTTGCCTTGCTCATCATAAAAGTCACCACTCGCTATGTTAGTAATGCTACTTCCCGCCTTGGGTTGAGCAAAAACCACAGGGCTACAAGTAAAAATAAATAAACTAAGACAGCAGGCAAAAGAAACTCGTGAAATAACACTTCCCTTGAATCGACTTACCATATCCAATAACCCACTAAAATCATAAAAATAAATTCTTGTTGATGATTTTTTAACCAAAATACTACAAAAAGCCAACTTTTCATACAAAAATGTAGCAAGTCTATTGGTTTTTATCAAAAAAACCAACCAACACTCACTTAATTTTAAATCAGAGACCAAAAACACACTATTTATTATTAAATTTCGATTTTAAGTTAAAATTTAGAAGAATCCTATCACAATAAAAGCAAATATTTTATCTCTTTCAACACAGAAAATGACCTAGACGAATACTGTCAGTTTGAAGCATAAATAAACATTCACTGCATAAAAATGTCATATCAATCATTAGGGTCTGTTGACATTTCAAGTATAGAATTTACGCGATAAAGGTAGCCAAATAAATATACAAGCTAATGCAACTGCCCCCTCATAGCTACACTTTAGCTTATCATATCGTGTTGCTATTCCTCTGAACTGCTTTAACCTACAAAATGCATTCTCAACTAAGTGTCTGATTTTATATAAATACCAATCCATATGATCATTATTTGACTGAGTATTTGATTTTCTTGGAATATTCGCTTTAGTTTTTTTCACAGATATTTGTTCTCTTAATGATTCAGAGTCATATCCTTTGTCTGCACAACATACTTCCGTTTCACTCAAATCAAGTTTTTCAATCATTTTGGGAGCAATCTTGACATCATGTATCGTTCCATCGGAGATAATAATTTCGATTGGATTACCATCCGCATCAACAGCTAAGTGTATTTTAGAACTACTTCCACCAATGCTTTTAGAAATATCCTGATCTTTTATTCCAGCAGAATGTTGGTGTGCCCGAACATGACTAGCATCAATAAAAACCCATTCCATATCAGCATTTGAAGAAATTAATTTAAATATTTTCATTAACTTATCATTTTTACACCAACGATTATATTTTTTAAAGATTGAGTTATACGAACCAAATTCTTTAAGCAAATCACGCCATGGGCAGCCTGTTCTTATTCTATAAAGTATTGCTTCGACAAAATTTCTCAAATTAGATTTGGAATAGATATCAAAATTTCGGAAAATAGAAAGTAACTTAGACCAGTGTTGATCATTCAGCATTGTACGAGGCATAGCGAGAAGTAAATTTGGTTTGGCGATTAAATTTTACTTTCTCGCTATTTTTTTGAACAGAAAATGTCAACAGGCCCTAGTTAAAATTAAGAACAATTCGTCTGAACAGACTTCCCTGCTGATAAGGGATTAAGACACTCCAATCTTTGTTGAAGTTTGATTTTGCGAATGTCTGAACAGACTTCCCTGCTGATAAGGGATTAAGACTTAAGCGTATCAGCCGTATCGCTGATCTCTGCAAGTCTGAACAGACTTCCCTGCTGATAATGGGTGAGCTTGGAATAAATTGAGCAACGCTCAATCCAAGCGCAAGACTATTTGACTCTAGGTCGTATTTTTGGACTTCCCTGCTGATAAGGGATTAAGACACTAGACCTGCCTCAGCTAGTATTGAGCGAATCGTCTGAACAGACTTCCTGAGCCTTTCTGAGAAACACTGTTTCGAAGAAGGCGTAAAATAAGGGATTAAGAGGTTTTGAAAAAGTAGAATTTCTACTTTCTCGTATATCTGATAGGATTTTCCTGCTGATAATGGCAATTTTTTTACATACAAATCAAAATTTTAGGCCTGAATAAAGCACTTATATCAAAAATTATCGTAAGCTTATGAAAAATATATAAAAGAATATTCCATCATAAAGTACATCCAAGTTTTATATATTTGGATGATTCATGAACGCATTATTACAATACAAAGATAAAATAGAAGAGCAGTTTTTAAGCTCTATTGACTCAACCGACTTTAAAGAAATTTGCCAAGGTAATATTGAGTTTTTCAAACATTATTTACAAGCAAATTTTAACTATTCAGCTTTTTGCAATCGTACTGCTCGTGCTAAAAATCCACTTCAGCAATTTGATGATCTCACTTCATATATGGCACTGTATGGCTTAGCCCATTATCAACGAATGCGAACGATTATTGACTATGTCCAAGTGATGCCACATTTTAAAATTACACAGCCAATTGAAGCCTGTGTAATTGACTATGGCTGTGGACAAGGCATTGCTTCTCTAGCTTTTATAGATCATCTAATTGAGTCAAAACTTCAAATTAAATGTTTGAAACTGGTCCTGATTGAACCCTCTGCTCATGCTTTAAAACGTGCTATTTATTGGATTGAAAAAAAAGCTAAAGCAGCAGAAATAAATATAGAAGTGATCGCTTTAGCCTGTACATTTGATGAATTAGAGCCTGACTACCTAGCATCAAATATCAAACAATATCCATGCTTTCATTTGTTTAATAACATTCTAGATATGTATAGCGCTGGCATATTTAGCTTATCAAAGCTCACACAACTCATTAAAATGCAGCCCAATGAAAATTTTATATTTGCCGTCAGCCCTGATTTTTCTTCAGGCAACCGTGGCTTTGATGCTTTACATGAATTGACCCGCCCGAATACGATTTATTTAAATACAACTGGCACAATTGAAGTTGAAGAATATCGCTATACATCACAAAAGACTTCCATGCGTAAAGCACCTGTTCGTGTCTATGCTGCGAAACTATAAAATAGGAATCTAATCATGATAGAAGATCTTTTCGCATCAGAGACAACTTGTTTTGGCACCAAACAATATGCAAGTCAACCTACAGCTTGTGGTAGGGGTTTTGAAATTAAAATCCCTTATGGTAGCTTAATTTATATACCCAAATTCATTGAGAAAAAAATAGCTGATCGCACTTTGGCTGTATTCTTTGAAAATGATCATTACGATTGGGAAAATACGAATTGGCATGATGTTGATAATATTAACGAACTTAAATGGACAAATATTGCTTGGCAACAAGATACTGTAAAACTCTACGGTAAAAAACATGAATTACCACGTGTATCAGCTTGGTATGGTGATACAGGGAAGAGCTATAAATATTCAGGGATCTTACTTCACCCTCATCCTTGGAATGCGGCATTGCTTTGGATGAGAGAGCAACTTTCTACAATCAACGATACTCCTTTTAACAGTGTTTTACTGAATTGGTATCGAAGTGGACAAGATCATATTTCATGGCATACAGATGCTGAACCTGAGTTAGGTGAAAACCCCACTATCGCCTCATTAAACTTCGGAGAAGCTCGTCGCTTTTTACTCAGACGTAATGATGACCATGCTGATAAAATTGAAATTAATTTAGGTCATGGTGACCTTTTAATTATGCAGGGTGAAATACAACATTTTTGGCAACATAGCGTACCTAAGCAGACAAAGATTAAACATGGAAGATTAAATATGACTTTTCGTGAAATAATCTAACGAATTTTCAATTCTCTCAAAGTAATGTACAGGGTAAGCAACCAATCACTCAGGCTTTCCCTTTATGATTATCACAAATACTCAAAGCGAGTTTTTCCTACCTGACCTAGGTCATAATTGCTTCCTTTGCCAAATACGATTGATCCAATGAGCCACTCCACGGCAAAAAACTTGCTGACATTTTGGATGAATTATTGGACTACGATGATGGCTTTGAAGGCTTAAGTCACAAAATTGAATAGCTATTTTTGCATAGACCCAAGTGTTAAATCATCATTACGATTCTTGCGTACCACACCATGGGCACGTGAAAAAGTAGAAAGCTTATATTTGTTCGTCTTACGTCAAAAGGCCAAACAGAAAACCGTAGCCTCAGGCAACACCCCTCTCATCATAAAATTATACCAGTCAGTAAAATACTCTTAGATTGAGCATATGTATGTTGGTTATTATTGTTGATTATCACAATAAATTAGTGACCAAAAATAAAAGTACCCCACCCCACCTTAAATTACGTCACACAAAATAAAAACTCTATATTGCTGATATATATAGAGTTTATTAACGCACCAATTATGTTATTTAGTGTATTTTATGTCGGTGACTCTTACCAAGGTTGGTTTTTTTTCAAAAGGAAGCTTTGTTTACCCAAATTATTCAGATAAAAATCTCTTTTTTCAAAGGAAAGTTGGCAAAGCCTTAGTAATGTGAGTAATTAAATCGCTTACTCTTTCTCTAGCTTGACCAGGCAATCCGATGTAATATCTGCAATGGTTCTTGCACCAGTCAATGTCATTGCCACACGCATTTCTTTCTCAATCAAATCTAGTAAATTACTTACCCCAGAACCGCCGGCAGCACCAAGTGCGTATACAAATGCACGACCAAGCATGCAAATATCTGCACCCATAGCCAACATACGTACCACATCAAGACCGTTACGAATCCCTGAATCTGCTAAAATTTTGATGTCACCTTTGACCGCACTTGCAATTGAAGGAAGCGCACGAGCAGAAGACAAAACACCATCAAGCTGACGACCACCGTGATTGGAGACCACAATTCCATCTGCTCCGAAACGTACCGCATCCTTGGCATCCTCAGGATCTAAAATCCCCTTAATAACCATGGGACCCTCCCAATAATCACGAATCCACTCAAGATCTTTCCAAGAAATTGAAGGGTCAAAGTTACTTCCCAGCCAACCGATATAATCTTCCAGACCTGTCGGCTTACCTAAATATTTCGAAATGTTACCCAAATCATGCGGACGACCCAATAAACCGACATTCCAAGCCCAGTGTGGGTGCATACACGATTGCATATAACGACGTATTGCAGCATTTTTACCACTCATTCCTGAATGTGCATCACGATAACGCGCACCTGGAACAGGCATATCGACTGTGAATACTAAGGTAGAACAGCCTGCGGCTTTAGCACGTTCCAAGGCATTTTTCATAAAACCACGGTCACGTAGTACATACAGTTGAAACCACATCGGACGTTGAATCGCAGGTGCCACTTCTTCAATTGGACAAACTGAAACTGTTGATAAGGTAAATGGAATGCCCTTTTTATCTGCGGCAACCGCGGCTTGAACTTCACCACGACGCGCATACATACCCGTTAGACCTACAGGTGACAATGCCACTGGCAACGCCAAATTTTCACCAAACAATTGCGTTTCTAAGCTCAGCTCAGACATGTCATTTAACACACGTTGACGTAAAGCGATTTTTGATAAATCGTCTACATTACGCTTTAAAGTATATTCCGCATAGGCACCACCATCGATGTATTCAAATAAAAATGGCGGTAAACGACGTTTCGCAGCTTCACGATAGTCATTTGCAGAAGAAATAATCATAACTTATGTCCTATTTAATCGACTCGAACGTTGACGACGAGCTTCTTCTTCATCGATCATACGTACGCGTTGAACAACAAATTCAATATGCCCACAAGCTGCCTTACGTGCAGTCTCTGAGTCTTGACGTTCAATTGCATCCATCACTTCAAAGTGCTGGTCATGCAATTGTTCAAAATGTTGTGGTGTAGTGTAGACTTTACGTCGCCCTAACATCACGTTGTCTTGCAATAAATCAAACAAACTACGCATCATTTGGATCAGCACTAGATTGTGGGATGCTTCTGCAATCGCCAGATGAAACTTCGCATCCGCTATTGCTGCGTGTGCATCATCACCTAAGGCCTGAAAATGGCTAATCTGCTCAAAACACTGACGAATATTGATCAAATCACTGGGTGTGGCACGTTGTGCGGCATACCACGCTGTACCACCTTCAAGCACCATACGAGCTTCTTGTACATCAAAACGATATTCAGGATCTTGATCCATCAAACCGGATAATGGCTCAACGATTTGATGCTGTGACCAATGTGCAGGCAACTGCTTTAAATAGTTGCCTGCACCCGCTTTGCTCTGAATAATCCCTGCGGTAATCAGCTGTTGAATCGCCTCACGTAAAGAGCTACGAGACACACCCAATTGTTCACAGAGTTGGCGTTCGGCAGGCAATCGCTCTCCGACTTGCACATTATTTTTTTCAATCAATAGACGTAACCGCTGTACTACTTTATCGGAGACTTTCATTTTTTTCCTTGACCCGTTTACGGAATCATCCACGGGAAAACATAAGCTTGTAAGGTCACAATAATACCAATCATCACCGTAAAGATAATGCTGTGTTTTACTGTAAATCTAAATAAATCAGATTCTTTACCAACTAAGCCCACTGCCGCACAAGCAATCGCAATTGATTGAGGAGAAATCATCTTACCTGTTACTCCACCACTGGTATTGGCAGCAACTAACAAGACTTCAGGCACACCGATTTGCTGTGCTGTAGTTGCTTGTAACGCTGAAAACAATGCGTTAGCTGAAGTATCTGAACCTGTAAGAAACACTCCAACCCAACCCAAGAATGGTGAGAAGAAGGTGAAAGCCTGACCCGTATGTGCCAGTGCTAAAGCAAGCGTTGCTGACAGACCTGAATAGTTTGCAATGAACGCAAAAGCCAGTACCATACCAATCGAATAAATTGGGGTTTTTAGTTCATTCACGGTTTCAAAGAATGTCGAAACTGCCTCTTTAGGTTTCATGTTTAAATAAATAATCGTGATCAATGCCGCCAATATAATCGCCGTACCCGTTGCTGATAACCAATCAAACTTATAAATCGCATCATAATCTTTAATTTCAGGCACGACAGGTGGTAGCTTTTGAATCAATTGATGCAAATACGGCACTTTAACTGAAACTACTAAATCACTTAATGGGCCGTCCTTAACAAATAAATCTTTAAAAGGTTTGATGCTCCAGATCGTCACCATTGCTGTAAGTATCAGAAATGGAGACCAGGCTTTGGCTATCTGTGCCACACTATATTGTTTACGAGCTTGCTTGATAATAGTTTCATCTACCTGTATATTTTTATCCTCAAAAAGAAAAATATGTTTTGGTTTCCAATACTTAAGTAAGATAGTTAAACTGATTAATGATGCAATTGCAGCAGTGATATCGGGTAACTCAGGCCCAACAAAATTTGATGTTAGATATTGCGCTAAAGAAAAAGATAAGCTGGCAACTAAAATAGCAGGCCAAGTTTCTTTAACCCCACGCCAACCATCCATGATTGCCATGATCCAGATCAATACAATTGGCACCATAAAGGGTAACTGACGACCAACCATTTGACTGATTTCCATGGTGTCAACACCTGAAACCTGCCCAGCGACAATGATCGGAATTCCCATTGCACCAAAAGCAACAGGTGCAGTATTAACTATCAGACATAGCCCAGCCGCATATAAAGGCTTAAAGCCGAGTCCCACCAACAGTGCCGCAGTAATTGCGACGGGCGCACCAAAACCTGCCGCACCTTCTAAAAACGTACCAAAAGCAAACCCAACTAATAGCATTTGCAAACGTTGATCTTCTGTAATTGACAGAATAGACGAACGAATAACATCAAACTGTCCTGTTTTTACTGAAATCTTATATATAAAAACTGCACCGATAATAATCCATGCAATTGGCCACAGGCCGTAGAAGAATCCATAGACCATTGATGCTAATGCCATTCCAATTGGCATTTTGTATAAAAATAATGAGACCAGAAAGGCTAAAAAGACGGTAATTGTAGCGGCTACACTACCCTTCATGCGAAAAATAGCTAACGCTAAAAAAAAGAAAATAATTGGAACTAGCGCAATAGCACTCGAAATCCAGATATTGCCTATAGGATCATAAATTTGTTGCCACTGTTGAAGCATTGTCTACTCCTTGAAATGCTTAACTACTAGATTGAACAGTTTATTGTACTTAAACACTAAATTGGTATGACCAATTTAGTGTTTAAGAGATAAAATGTGCATTTTGTATTGGCGATATTAGTAATATTAGCCCAAAAACACAATATAAAAGATTTAATTTATTTTTTGGTATGACCAATTTTCATAATCTCTTAAAATTTTATATATTAGATTTCTTTCATAATTCACTTTTTACTCAGCTCAAAATTATAGATTCCCACAATTAAATTAAATCTTAATCCTAGTCTTTTGCCAGGGTTGCGATATCGCTCGGCAAGGATTTTGAAGGTTTTCAAAGTTCCAAATAACTGTTCAATTCCAATTCTTCTTTTATTGATTTCTTGGTTATAAAATTTTAGCTCGAGATCTGGTTTTTAGTGCTTTTTTGCTTTTAATGGCCATAAACTATTTGGATACAATGTATAAATCCCTTGATAGCCTTTATTTGCAAGAGGCTTTGTTGCACAAACCTACCACTGAAAGCTTCTTGGGGAATATAATTTCTAAATGAAGAGGTCTGCACCCAAGATCTATCGTACAACCAGTTGATCTACCTACAATAAAGCCTTACTCAGTCAAGGAAATATATCAATTTGGTTTGATTCAGCCATCCAATGGTCGCTCGATTGACTCAACAACTGCCGATGCAAAACTTGGATGAAAATGTACTAGCCCAACAACTTCATTCCACCAATCAAGAGCAGTTGATTGCCTATAAAGTGTCTTTATTTGGCTCTGACGTCAGTGTCGTTCAGCATGTGGTAGCAAAAACCCGAGGTGCACCGAAAGATTTAAGCCACCAAGTAGTTGGCTTTAGTACAAAGCAACAAGGTGAGGCTCAGTTATGTGTTACGTCGTGGGGATATTCAAGTGGTGGAAGCAGAGCGGATGTTCCTACGTGGATAATTGCTCAAAAAGATTTTATAATCGGTATTAATACCAATAATTTTGTTTTTATTGCTATGTATAGGCTTAATCGTTTTGATTATTCGTCGAGAGCTTAAAGCCTTAGATGAAGTTTCAACCTTTTAAGTCAGCCAAATTTATCAGTGAATGATGCTACTCACTATTTAAAAACCTTAGATGCCAAAGTAATGCCTTCCAAGGTACAGTCCTTTGCCCAAAACTCTAAGCACTTAATACATAAACTGCATCAAAATCCGGAAAATGAAAAAGTATTTAGTTCATACGCCGCCCATGAATTGCGTAGTCCTTTAACCGCGATCAAAACTCATATCCAGCTTGCACAACTGATGGCAGAACAACAGGCAAGCTCGCCCAAATTGCAACAAAGCTTGCAGCAGGTACACATTGGTATCCGCCGATGTACCCAGCTACTGGAACAGCTTCTAGCACTTTCCTCTACCGATCAAGTACTGAGCGATATCTAGTACAGTATTGAAATTGCACGGCTCCTGACTCAGGTGATTGCCGATTTACAGTCGCTTTATCCGGAAATTGAACCCAGTTTAACAATTGACTGACCGAGCCTGACCCGAGTTGCCCTACCCGATTTTGAACTAGATACCGTCTTTAAAAACCTACTTAACAATGCTCTATTGCAGGCATAGGCAAATACCATTTCAATTGCTATGCTGCATGTGTGCTGATCATTCATAATGATAATCAAAGGTTGAAGATATGCATACTTGGGACAGCGTTTCTGGCATAAATCTCCCTAGCAAAATGGGCATGGGCTAGACTTATATTTGATGAAAATGGTGTTAAACAAATATGGCTATCAGATTCAATTTACAGTGGCGCAACCTCAATATTTAAGCATTCACATCAGCCCCCCTGTAAGCTGATCACTTACTCATGGATAGACGGGGCTAAATTTAAAGCTGGAATATCAACCCATGTCGTATCAGCAAAATCACGCTGCAAATACTGTTTTAAATAAGCAATGGTATCTTCAGCGATCAAGGGATCTTTGGAGTTATCTGCATGATTAAAAGCAATGGCATATAATTGAACCCCGCGGAGTTTTAACAACTCAAGACTCAGCAAGGTATGATTAATACTGCCTAAACGCCCTGAAGTGACGAGAATCACCGGATAATTATGTGTCTGAATATAATCAATAGTCAGGAACTCTTCGGTTAAGGGCACCATCAGACCACCGGCACCTTCCAGCAAAATACAGTCGTAGGCCACAGCCAGCTGTTCGGTAGCCTGATGAATCTGTTCAAAGTTAATGGCTCGCCCATCCAGCCGCGCAGCAAGATGCGGTGAAGCCGGATACGTAAAAATTTCCGGCATGGTCAGTTTTTGCTGGTCTTCCGGTAACAATCCACAACCCATAATTGCACGATGCTGTTCGATATCTTCTGATATATCGACATTTCCGGTCTGGATCAGCTTTTGGGTTATGGTACGAATGCCCTGCTCATTCCAATTTTTGGCCAGAAAACCAGTAGTAAAGGTTTTACCAATTGCGGTATCAATGCCGCTGACAAAATAAATCTGTGCGCTCATACTGTCTTCCGTGCAATGACATAAACCGGATGATAGGTCAGTGCATACTGTTTGCTTTCAGGGTCTTGGAATTGTTGATAGCCGGTATAAAAATCCTGTAAGGACGATTTTGTCCACCGAAACCCCTGTGCCGTCGCCTGTACACCAGTGGCTTTGATATGCTGTAACACCTGTTTCGGATGCTCAAAATGCAAGGTCATCTGTTCTTCTGTCTGCAGCAGAATGTCAAAGCCTAAGGATTCAAGCAGTTCACAAACCTCCGCTAAAGGCAGATAATCCAAGCCTTGTCCGGTCAGTGCCTTAATTTCCTTTAAATTATTGTCCGTATAACTGGCAAAACACAGATGCCCAGAGGGATTTAAGGCCTGCGCAATGTTGAGCAACAATGCTTTTAAATCCGAGATCCATTGCAATGCAGAACACGACAGCACCATGTCCAGAGACTGCGGCAGTGGCAAGGTTTCAATATTACCAATCCCCCACAAAAGCCGATCAGCTTCCGGGAAATGCTGCTTCACTTCGGCATATAGATCATTTAAAAATAAATGATCAAAGCTGTAATACTGCATAAAAAGCCGGGTAAAAAACCCTGAACCGCAGCCAATTTCCAATACCCGTTGCAAATGTGGTTGTGCTACATGCTGCTGCATGAACTGCATCAACTCTGCCGCTACGGCACTTTGTACCAGCGCATGCTGCTCATAACTGAGATTTGCCTGAGCAAAACGCTGGGCAATCTGTTTGCTGTTCATCGCGGCAAATTCCTCAGCACCTGCAGACATGCGTCCAGCTCATCCGCAGAAATGTTCTGATTCAGGCAGATTCTGAGTCTGGAGGTGTTGGCAGGAACCGTTGGCGGACGTACTGGTAGCACATAAAATCCCTGCTTTTGCATAATTTCAGCCGCCTGAATGGTGCGTTTTGCCTCACCAATCAGTACCGGCACAATTTGCGAGGTTGACGGACAGTGATATCCCAAGTCTTGAATGCCCTGCTGACAGCGTACAGCCAATGCTGCCAAATGTATTCGTCCCGCCTGAAGCTGCTGTACCTTCTGAAAAATAAATCTAGTCCAGGCCATACATAGTGGCGGCTGGGCGGTACTAAAAATTAAAGGTCGCATGCTATTAATCAGATAGTCACGAATCACTGGCGCACAGACCAGATAACCACCAACTGAAGCCAAAGCCTTGCCAAAGGTACCGACCAGGAAGTCAATCTGATCCAATACTTGATACTGTTCTGCGCAGCCCAATCCACGTTCACCGCGCACACCAATTGCATGTGCCTCATCGACATAGAGCATGACTTTTGCAAACTGCTGTTTTAATGCCACCAAAGCAGTTAAATCTGTTTCATCCCCATCCATACTGAAAATTGATTCAGTTACCACAATGATGCGCTGGATAGATTCATCTGACTGATATTTTTCTAAAAACTGAGTCAAATGCTGCAGGTCATTATGGCGGTAACGCACATAGCCAGCTTTAGATAAACGAATCCCGTCGATAATACTGGCATGTACCAGTTTGTCAGCAATGATCATGGTTTTAGCATTACTGAGCGCAGGAAGAATCCCGATATTCATGTGATAACCACTATTAAACAGCAGTACTGAACGTCCAAAAGCCTGTGACATCTGTGCTTCAAGTTGTTCAAAATTGGGAAAGTTTCCTGTCAGTAAACGTGAAGAGCTTGAACTCATATATCGCTCAGACATCGGCGTGAGGTCAAAAAATTCCTCACGTAGCGTTAAGTTGGATGCCAGACCTAAATAGTCATTGGATGCCAGATTCAGCATCTCTTGGCCATTGAGTTGCAATCGTGGCTGGCTAGAAATATTGGACTTAAACTGGCGATATTGCCCTTGCTGTTTCAAGTCATCTAGCTGCTGCTGGAAATGCTCAAGATGGTTCATGCTACTGCCTCTATCTGCTGAATCATCTCCCGCATATGCTTTAATAAAGTTTCAAGTTGCTGTGTTGAAATTACATATGGCGGCATGACATAGACCAGACGGCCAAAAGGACGAATCCAGACGCCACGGCATACACATTCAGCCTGAAAACGCGCCAAATCAATAGTTTGATGTAGCTCAACCACGCCAATTGCGCCGAGGACACGCACATCTTTGACTTGTGCCAAGGATTTTAAATCCAGTAAATATTGTTCTAGTGTACTTTCAATCTGTTGAATACGCGTCTGCCAGTCTTGAGCCAGTAACAGCTGGGTACTTTTTAATGCGACCGCACAGGCCAACGGATTAGCCATAAAAGTTGGGCCATGCATGAACACACCCGCTTCACCACTTGAAATCGTTTCTGCTACATGGCGAGTGGTTAAGGTCGCTGACAAGGTCATATAACCACCAGTTAATGCCTTACCGATACACATAATGTCTGGTGTGATCTCAGCATGTTCATAGGCAAACAGTTTTCCGGTGCGGCCGAAACCGGTGGCAATCTCATCCAAAATCAGCAGTACATCGTATTTTTCACACAACAACTTGGCTTGTTTTAAATATTCCGGATGATAGAGACGCATCCCGCCTGCACCTTGCACAATCGGCTCGATGATCATGGCAGCAATCTGCTGATGCTGCTGTGCCAGCATGTGCTCAAGTGGCTGTATATCTTCGGGTTGCCATGCCCCATCAAAACGACTTTGAGGTGCCGGAACAAATAAACGGTTCGGTAAACTGGAACCAAAAATCTGATGCATACCGGTTACAGGGTCACAAACCGACATGGCATTCCAGGTATCGCCATGATAGCCAGAGCGTGTGGTAACAAAGTTGGTTTTTTGCGGTTGCTGACGTGCATGCCAATACTGCACGGCCATTTTCAGCGCCACTTCAACCGCGACCGAGCCGGAATCGGCAAAGAAGATTTTATCCAGTTCAGGCGCTGTGATCTCAAGCAGCAGTTTACCCAGATCAATCGCAGGCTGATGAGTCAAACCACCGAACATGATATGTGACATCGACTCTAATTGTTTTGTTACGGCCTGATTGAGTTCAGAATGATTATAACCGTGAATTGTGCACCACCAGGACGACATGCCATCAATCAGCTCGGTACCATCTTCAAGTTCAATGACTGCACCATGTGCAGCTTTAACTTTGTAACATGGCAAGGGTTGTGTCATGGAGGTATAAGGATGCCAAATATGCTGTTGATCAAAAGCGTCCTGCACAGAATTTACCCCAATTATTAAAACTAAAACTGATCTTAGCGCGTTAAATCTGAAAATGAAACGTCAAGAGCTACCAATCTCTTTTTGCTTAAGCCAGATCGGCTAAAAATTTTAAAATTGGCTCAACGAGTAACTTGGTATCAAAAAGGATGGCATCGTGTGTGCCCTGTATTTTTACCAAATTCAGATTTTGGGTTGTTAAAAACACGGATTCTTGACTAACTTTGCAAGGAACCAACATGTCGTTCTCGGAAAATATAAATAGCATCTTGACTGAATGATTTTTTAGGATATCTACCAGATTTAATTGATGCAAGAGATAAAGATGCTTAATCTGATAGTTTAAATCAATACTATTTAACTGTTGGTGCAATAATTTTGCACGTTCACGCGCTGCTGCACCAGCTAAAGTGACCAAGGTACAGAAGCGCTGCATCCCGCGTTTTGGATCAGCCAGTATGGAAGATTTAAATTGTGTATATTGTTCAACTGGCATCGCCTGTGGCCATGCTTCATTGGCCACGAAACAGGGATTTGACATACAGCAAATCACTGGCTTGGCAATTTTCAGTTGTTGCTGGATTTCATTAGCCAGCAAAAGTGCCAACTGTCCACCCAAAGACCACCCCATCAAGACATCAAACGAACTCGCCTGCCTGACTTTTTCGGCCAAAAGACTTTCTACGTTAGGATCGAAAATATCCCATACTTTAACTTGATGCTGCTGCCGCAACTGTTCTACAAACGGGGTTAAGACCGCTGTTCCTAGCCCCCAACCCGTAATCATCAGTATCTTCATTTTGTCTGTTCCAATAAAAAAGGGACCAATTCAAGTTGAAATGATCCCTGTTTGTTACACGATTAATTAAGCAGGTTGCATCGCATCTACAGCCAATTCTTTAGCTGTTTTCTTGGCAGCTTCAGCTTTTAAGCCTAATTTAGCAAACAAGGCTTTGTCTTTACCTTCACCACTGTTCGGGGCAGTAAGCAATTTATCACCTGAAAATAATGAGTTAGCTCCAGCCATAAATGCCAGTGCCTGATCAGAGTCAGAGAGAGATTCACGACCTGCCGACAAGCGGATATAACTCTTCGGCATAATAATCCGTGCTACCGCAATAGTACGAATCCAGTCAATCACATCCAGTTTTTCAACATCGGCCAGTGGTGTGCCTTCAATAGGAACCAACATATTTATGGGCACCGAACCCGGGTGAATCGGCATAGTCGCTAGTTCAAACAACAAACCGACTCGGTCTTGTACGCCTTCGCCCAAGCCGACAATACCGCCACTACAGACATTAATTCCGGCATCACGTATATGATCAAGCGTATTTAAGCGGTCATCAAAGCTACGTGTACTGATGACATTGGCATAATATTCACGTGAGGTATCAAGGTTGTGGTTATAATAATCTAGCCCTGCATCTTTCAGACGTTCCGCTTGTGAGGCATTCAGCATTCCTAGAGTCATACAGGTTTCCATGCCCAGTTTCTTGACTTCCTGCACCAGTTCCAGCACATACGGCATATCGCGTTCATGCGGATTACGCCATGCTGCGCCCATGCAGAAACGGGTCGAACCGGAAGCTTTGGCCTGTTTGGCTTCAGCAATCGCCTTTTGTACTTCTACGCGTTTTTCAATTTCCAGATCAGTATCGTAATGTGCAGATTGCGAACAGTATTTACAATCTTCCGGACAACGGCCCGTTTTAATTGAAAGCAGAGTACTGACCTGAACAGTATTCGGTTCAAAGTTTTGGCGATGAATTTGCTGTGCCTGAAACAGTAAATCCATTAAAGGCAAGTCATAAATTTCTTGTATTTCGGCACGTGACCAATCATTACGGATCATCTTGTCTGCATCATCTAAAATTCCATTGAGTAAATCATACGCTGTTTTTTTTATTTTTCTTTAGCGTTTTCTTTCATATTCATTGCCTGCTTAAAATAGCTTTAGTGTGTCAAGCTATTTTTGAAAGCTTATTTAACCCGAATCCTGCTTAAGCCGATGAGTCCTTAATTTGAATTGTTGGCTTATTTCGATGGGTTAATTGATATCCACATAGTGAGGCGTAAATTCCACGCAGAAATCCATGAAGACTACGTGCTTTACTCGTCAATAAATTGTATTGCCCCTTCAATAAGCCGAATAATATTTCTATTTTATTGCGTTGTCTTAAGTGATATTTATCTGATGCACAGAGTTGAATAGCCTGCATATTCTTCCGATGATAAGTAATTAAATCAATACCTTGATCTTTCAATCTAATTTTTAATTCTTGGCTGATGTAACCTCGATCCCCGTAAAGTTTTGCTTCTATACCAGCAACCAATTGCTCAACCATTTTTATATTAGCAACATGTCCATTCGATAAAGCAGAACAGGCAATTTCACCAAATTGATTCATCGCAATACGTAATTTACAGCCATAAAACCAGCCTATTGAGCTTCTACCATGTGATGCAATTTGGATTAATGATTTATGACGCTAAATACGTTGATTTTTACAAATTGGCAGAGTTGTTGAATCAATCCATAAATATTGTGTACCTTGGCCTTTCATCAGTGCCACATGTAAAGCATGTAGAGCTAATTCATGCATACCCAATTGGCTCAAGCCAATGTGAAAGCCCAGCAAGCGGCAAAAAAACCGAATGTTTTTGCTTTTGGCGAATATAGTCTGGATCAAAATGAAAACTGGATTGTCGGAGTTGCCGCACGCTATAACCTGTTTTCCGGGATCGATAAAAACAAGAATATTCAGGCTGCCGAACTCAAACGCTCTGCTACAGAATTACTCACTGCACGCACCCAGCAAGAAATTGAAAATCTGATTTATAAATCTTATAGCAAAGCATTCAGTGTACAGCAAAGTGATGCACTTCTGGCACAAAACTTGAAAGCCGCACAGGAAAATTTACGCATCCAAGAATTGTCTTTTAAAGAAGATATGGGCACCGCCACACAGGTCATCGATGCACAAAATATGCTGAGCGGACTACGAGCTGAAACTGCCTTGAATGCCTACAAATATGTGATGTCACTGGCCACCCTATTACAAAGCCATGGCTCGATTACAGAATTTCCGAACTACATTCAACATACCAATACCCACTATAGATGCTAAAACTCTTCAAATACGAGCAGTTCAGCTCACAACGAATAATGTGAGTGATTCACGAATCCTTGGGGAGTTACTTGATCAAATTCCGTTGGATGAACAGATTGATTCAGTTTATACAGACGAGGCTTATAACACCAAGCAATGCCGTCAAGTCATTGCAGACCGGTAAGCATATGCGGTAGTTCCCTCCAGAAAAAATGCAAAGCCTTAGAAAATTACAAAAGTTCATTCGCAAGAGCGAAATGAATTACTTCGAACCGTTAAATGTTTAGGCAGGACACTATGGAAGAAATGGTCAGGCTATCATCGGCGAAGTTTGGTCAAAACCAAAATGTATTGCATTAAATTATTAGGCGATAAATTAACGGAATTAGGTCGACCTCATACCCAAGTTGTCACTTGAATTCGAGTAACTTAGAAAAGATCTATCTCTGAAGCCTTTATGCAACAAAGTCACTCCAGATTGAGGATTTGAAAATTTATAGTGCAGTATATAAACAAATTGGTTCAGGAGCACAAAAGTAAGGTAATAACATCTTTTTTTAACAGTGATATTTTATTGTTCCCTACTCCTTACATTAAACTTTTATTTGTAGATTTACCTATCATTAACTCATTTTTCATTTGGATTTCCTATTATATTGAGATTGCTTTAAGAGATATCAAACAATAATATTACTGATAATTATTATCATTTACATTAACTAAAATGTTTTATACCGTTCCTCCATCATTTAAGCTTTCTCTTCTTAGTCTTGCAATTTTAGTGTCCCAGCAAAGTTTTGCCGATGATACTCAGCAATTACCGACGATTACATTTACAGCGGAATCAGAACAGAGTGAGCTCAGCTCCGAACAGAGTAAGGCTTATATCATCCAAAATTCGTCAACCGCCTCAAAACTGAATATTCCACTCAAGGAAACGCCGCAAACAGTCAATGTCATCACTCGCCAGCAACTGGATGACTTTGCCTTGGATAATACCCGGGACGTACTGCGCAATACCCCTGGCATTATCGTCAGCAATCAGGAAACGGAACGGAGCTCCTACCTTGCCCGAGGTTTCGAGATTTCAAATGTTTTAGTCGATGGCGTTGGTATTCCACTCGAAGGCTATAATTATAATAATGATAATCCAGACAGTTTTTTGTTTGACCGTATCGAAGTGGTGAAAGGCGCGAATGCCTTAAATAATGGAATTGGCGATCCCGGCGCAACTATTAATATGATTCGCAAACGCCCGACATCCGACCTTCAAACAGCCTTTAATGCCAGTTATGGCTCATGGAATACGCAGCGCTATGAAGTAGATGTATCCTCTCCTCTCACCCAAGATGGAAAAGTCAGAGGTCGTGTATTTGGCTATCAACAAACAGGCGACAGTTATCTGGATCGTTATGAACTGGAAAAAAACGGCATAGGTGCTGTTGTGGAGGCAGATATTACTGACACAACTCTATTGACTGCTGGCTATACCGAAACCAATCACAAGCCGAATGGTGTCAATTGGGGTTCTAATCCACTGATCAATACTGAAGGCGAGCAGCTCAGTTACTCACGGAATTATAATTACAGTCCAAGCTGGGCCCACTGGGATAGCAATATTAAAAGTTACTTTGCCGAGCTTGAACAAAAACTGGGTGGCGACTGGACAGCCAAACTGACCTATGATGAAAAACGTACACAACGCGATTCAAAGCTCTTGTTTCTGTCCGGCAAACCTGGCGCAAATGGCACTTCAGGCATCTTCCTCTACCCAGGCATGTATATTGATGACAATAAAGAACAACAAGCCAGCCTGAGTTTTAGCGGCACCTATCCGCTTTGGGGACAACGCCATGAAGCCTCATTGGGCTATGTCTGGGCCAAAAATCGTCTGGATGAATTGGGTTATGCTGGCAGCTTTGTCAATCCACTGACCACAGATTTAGCCAGCTTTACACCCGAAGAACCAAGCTGGGATATGTCGAAAACCAGTGGTGAAATGCATATCCGGCAGAAGAACCAGAGCCTTTATGCTGCGACCCGACTGCATCTGAATGATGATCTGAAACTGCTTTTAGGTGCGAACTACGTTCAGGCTGAAAGCAGTGGTAGCAGTTATGGGACCGACACCATTTATGATGAAGATAAAGTTTTACCCTATGCCGGTCTGACCTATAACTTTAGCCCTGAATATACAGGTTACCTGAGTTATACCTCGATTTTCCGTCCGCAAACCACCAAAGCAGATGATGGCAGCATTAACAAACCGATCGAAGGTGAAAGCTATGAAGTCGGAGTCAAAGGTTCTTGGCTAGATGACAAGCTTACCGCCACCATGGCTGTGTTCAGAACGGAGCAAAGTAATTATCCGCTTCGTGATTCTGATGGTATCCCGACTTTACGCACAACTCAGGTCAGTGACCTGCGTTCCCAAGGCTACGAGTTTGGCTTGGCGGGACAACTGACCGACCATTTTAACTTAAGCTTTGGTTATACCCAGTTTAGCCTGAAAGATCTGATCAATGGCGGTGATGCGCGTACCTTCAATCCAACCCAGTCTTTTAATCTTTTAACCACCTATCAGGTGCCACAACTTCCAAAACTGAAACTGGGCCTTGGTGTGCAGTGGCAGGATCAAACCTATCTGGATGTGCCTGAAGCAACCACCAATGGAGTGATTACCCAGAAAGCTGGAGTCATTGAACAGGATGCCTATGCGCTCGTGAACTTAATGGCCAGCTATGAGTTGAATAAGCATATGACCTTTCAAGCCAATGGTAATAACCTGACCAATGAAAAATACCTATTCAATTTCCCCAATCAGCAAGGTTTTTATGGTGCACCAGCGAATTACAGCGTTGCTGTGAAATTTAAATATTAATTTTTAAGCTGAGCCTTGACGACATGTTCAGGGCTAAATCATCACTACATACACAAAAATAGGTAAAACAAATGAAAAAAATGATCGCTTTGACCCTTGGACTGTCTATGACACTTTCAGCTCAGGCGCATATGCTTTGGCTAGAACGTGGCACAAATCAGCAGACTCATGCGTTCTTTGGTGAATATAGTGAACAGCTCAAAGAAACGCAGCAAGGTGCCCTCAAGTCTTTCAATCAGGCAAAGGCCGTTCAGGCCAAAAAAACATTTAGTCCTCAAATGCAACAGGATCATTTGCTCTATGCAACCCAAGGCCAGACCGATGTCCAGCTCACTCATGAATTGATCTATGGAGAATCATTGCTGAGCTATCATGCCAAATCCGGCAGACAAAACTTGAAAGCAGAGTCCGAACTGGATATTGTCCCGACCCAGATCAACAGCAATACATTTACGGTACTGTATCAGGGTAAAGCTGCTGCGGATGTTGAAGTCACAGTCTTTTCCCCGCAATTTTGGCTAAAAAAATACACCACCAACGGCCAAGGCCAGATTACGATCGCCACGCCATGGAAAGGTCAATATGTCATTGAAGTTGGCAAAGAAGCAGACAAGGCCGGAAAATTGAATCAGCAGGCCTATAAAAAACAGTATCTGGTAACGACTTTAAGTTTTGTTTATTAAGTTTTTAGATTTTCATCAGTATAGATCTATTCAAGGCCAAATATGATGTCTGTTGTAGTGCAGCCACTCGCCATTTTCTATCGCTTAGGCATGAGCTTTGGGATGGGCTACTTGTGCAGTTATTTGATCGCACTCGATCTGGCTTACTTTCTACAGGCTTTTCTGCCCAAAGCAGAATCCGTCTATTTGGCCGCCGTTATTGCCCTGATTTTTTATGTCTGTTTTGTGATTGGCATCTTCTGTATCCAGAGTTTAAAAAAGCTTTCGGTCTATAGCCTGCTTCCTTTCCTTAGCTTATTTACCATCTCCCGCTTCATAGGTTAAACCATGCATAAATCTGTCCGTCAATCCATGGCATGGCTACATTCATGGTTAGGTTTAAGTTTTGGCTGGCTGCTCTTCGCGATCTTTTTAACAGGCGCGGTCACCTATTACCGGCATGAAATCAGTATATGGATGCAGCCTGAATTTGCCTCAATACAAGTCAATCAGGAAACTGCCTTAAAATCTGCTTACAGCTATTTACAGCAGCATGCACCGGACGCCCAAAACTGGTATATCGGAGTCGCCAATCAAGATTCACCGGTGAATAAAGTCTACTGGCAAAAAGCGGATGGTGGCTATGAAGTCAAAACCCTGAATGCTTCGACAGGAAAAGAATTACAGCTTTCAGCCACACAAGGGGGAGATTTTTTCTATAATTTTCATTTTCAGCTCTATGGTATGCCCTACACCATCGGTCGCCTCATTGTGACGGTCGCTGCCTTTATCATGTTACTGACTCTGATTTCAGGAATTATTACCCATAAAAAAATACTGACAGACTTTTTTACCCTAAGAGCCTTTAAAGGACAGCGCTCTTATCTGGATTTTCATAATGTCAGTTCAGTGATTGCCCTGCCGTTCTTTTTGACCATGACATTTACCGGGTTGGCGATTTTCTTTTATATCGTGCTGCCTTCCGGTATGAAAAAACTTTATCCAGACAATCCCTTTCAATATTTTGAAGAAATTCGCACAATCAATACATCAGCCACCCACTCAGTTCCTGTGAAAACGCAGATGCTGCCAATTCAACATTTTATCACCACGGCACAGCAACACTGGGGAGATGCGGAATTTGACAATATCACGGTCAAGCAGCCCAATACCCAGCTGGCACAAATAACATTAACCCAACTCAAAGATCATTCCATTACCCGAAATCAAGCACAGCTTATTTTAAATGCAGCTACCGGAAAATTGCTTGAACGTACACGAAATGAAAGTGCAATTGCCACACTCAATGCCGGCATATATGGCTTGCATATGGCACGTTTTGCCGAACCTGTTTTACGTTTAGGGTTATTTTTCTCCGGCATATTAGGCTGCGCAATGATTGCATCCGGATTGCTGCTGTGGAGCCTGAAACGCCAAATGCAGAAAAAATCAGTGCGGTTTCATCTCGGACACTATTTAGTGAACCGCTTGAATATCACCATGATACTTGGCTTGCCGATTGCCATGCTGGGATATCTCTATGCGAATCGTTTTATCAGCATCCCTGTAGGTGCACCAAATTATGAGATTTATAGTTTTTTCAGTATTTGGCTCGGCAGTTTCATTCTGGCATGTTTAACACCGCAGCAATATTTATGGAAAATTCAGCTTAAAATCCTGATTGGTACTGCCTTTATAATTCCCCTGATTGATATTTATTATTTAGTTTCCCAGCAATATGTTGATTCTTTTGCGACTTATTGGCCTTTTTTGCGTATTGATCTGATGTTATGGACCTTGGCACTTCTCGCCCTATTGTTACACCAGAAAATTACGCCCATTCAGCAAAAGGCTATTAAGAAAATCCAGACCAAACTGAAAGCCGTACAGCAGGAGTCTTCCATATGATATGGATCGCAATCATGGGGCTTTTATGGCTAAGCTGTTTTGGTTTTTATGCGGTGAGTGAAAAGCAGATCGTAAAAAGCCGAAAATCTCGGTACGCTTTTTTAGCGAATTTTCCTACGTACACTAAGTTCGCTGCAGGTATTTTCTTATTCGTCGTAATGGTTTTATTACGGACCCGGTTTAGCTACAGTATTAGCTTTGTGGCTCTATGGGTATTTCTAAGCCCTGTACTTTTTATCTTTATCTTAAAAATGAATAAAGCATTTTAGTATTTATTTAAAATCAGAAAGTAGTAAACAGCCTAGTGCGCTACTTACATGCCCTCTATTGAACCAATCTACCCAGTATCTGCTAAACCTTGGCAACCTACTTTTAAATATTTCAGATTCATTATTTTGGCTAGAATCAGAAATTTAAATTGGTAGGTATTTGGTAGGTAGGATTCTTTTTAACTTCATCCAATACTTATATTACGGTGAGGGTCACCGATAAAATAATCAATTAATGGTAGAAGGAATCACGCCATGGCTTTTAAAAATATTTCAGATCAAACTAACGGTTTTTATATTCCCTGTGTTTCACTTTTTGGTCCGGGCTGTGCTAAAGAAATCGGGATAAAAGCACAAAATTTAGGTGCCAAGAAAGCGCTGATTGTAACTGATGCGGGGCTGTTTAAATTTGGTGTTGCAGATGATATTGCAAATTATTTGAAAGAGGCGGGTGTTGACAGTTATATTTTCCCAGGCGCGGAACCCAATCCAACTGATATTAACGTGCATCATGGAGTTACAGCTTATAATGAAAATGCCTGTGATTTTATTGTATCGTTAGGTGGGGGTTCCTCACATGACTGTGCCAAAGGCATTGGTCTAGTCACTGCAGGTGGCGGACATATCCGTGATTATGAAGGGATTGATAAAAGTACCGTCCCGATGACACCACTGATTGCAATCAATACTACGGCAGGGACAGCTTCGGAGATGACACGTTTCTGTATCATTACCAATACCGATACCCATGTGAAAATGGCGATTGTAGATTGGCGTTGTACACCACTCATTGCGATTGATGACCCTAAACTTATGTTGGCCAAACCTGCAGGGCTGACTGCGGCAACAGGTATGGATGCCTTGACGCATGCAGTAGAAGCTTATGTGTCTACGGCAGCAAATCCAATCACTGATGCCTGTGCAGAAAAGGCGATTACCATGATCAGCGAATGGCTTAGCCTGGCAGTGGCGAATGGGGATAATCTGGAAGCACGGGATGCCATGAGCTATGCCCAATATCTTGCCGGAATGGCCTTTAACAACGCCTCTTTAGGATATGTGCATGCGATGGCACATCAGCTCGGAGGCTTCTACAACTTGCCGCATGGTGTTTGTAATGCAATTCTGCTCCCCCATGTTTGTGAATTTAACCTGATTGCTTGTCCTGAACGTTATGCCAAAATTGCCCAATTGATGGGGGTGAATACAGAAGGTTTAACCGTAACTGGAGCAGCTTATGAAGCGATTGGCGCCATTCGTCAGCTTTCGGCTTCAATTGGTATTCCATCTGGGCTGACGGAATTGAATGTAAAAGAAGCTGACTTGGCCATCATGGCGGAAAATGCACAAAAAGATGCCTGCATGTTGACCAATCCACGTAAAGCCAACCATGCCCAAGTGGTAGATATTTTTAAAGCGGCGATGTAGTACCTCAATGTAAGTATTCTCTCCAAGTATCTGACTTACATTTTTAACAGCCCCTGTTTCACTTCCTGAGGAAGTGTGCCAAGAGCAGACATGCATTTTCCTGTTCCTGGCTGATCCTTTTGCCTTCATAAGAGGATAAAAGCGGGGGGTGTTTCTTTTTTATGAAGTCCCCTTCATTATGAATATCGACATTAATCCCATGGTAGAAAAATGCCACTATTTTTTTAGCCCGTTCTAGCCACAAATAAAATTTCATAGCGTATTATCTTACGATTATATTTGATCCCTGAGGAATAAATTGCGCGTCCTTCAAATGACATGAAGGTGAGCGTAGCTGATATCAAGCATCTAGGCAAACGGCAAACTGGGTAGCCACTGATAAAAATTTTAGGATCAGGTTCAGTCTAAATTAATAAGTAAACTCACAGTAAGCAAGGATAATACTTAATATTCCAGAATATTCCTATTTTAACTGTTTAGCTTTGTACCGACAGTTACATCAGCTTTAAAGATTTTTATATTTTAACAGAGTCTGATGAACGGGATGGTTTTTGGGCATCAGTTCAATCAGGCGTTCTACAGCATCAATCGCTTCAGGAAAATGTGCCACATGTTTCAGCAAGACATCGGTTTCATTAGCCTTGAAAATGGCATCGCTCAGGCGTGATTCCAGACAATCTCTCCAGGCGCATAGAAATGGACTTTCTGTTTTGGCCAGAAATACGCCGGTACATAATTTCAAGGCTGAATCGATATACCCAGCATCTAAAGATTGCTCTGTCATTAAAAAATCAGCCTCTACATGCGCCAATAAACGATAGGGTCTGGAACCCAGCATACCACCTAATAAATCGCGTAATTGTGACATTTCTGCTTTTAAAGTCCCCATACTGACCTTGCGCTCGCCATATAAGGCTTGATGCAAGGTATCTAGACTCAGACCATGCGGACATAAGGCTAGAATGGTCAGAATTTCAATCTGTCGAGGAGTCAGAACCAGCACTTTGCCATTAAACAGCACTTGAGGTACTGAAAAAGCTCGAATAAACAGGCGCTGCTTCTGGCATTCTAGTAGAGCCGACTGGATGATCGTAGCACAGCGCTCCGCAGCTAGTAGTGCTAAACTGTTATGCTTTGGCCAGGTAGTCGACAGATCAATGACACCTAAGACCTGTTTTGAATAGGGATCAATAATCGGGGCAGCGTAACAAACCCAATCATGAATGGAGGACATGTAATGTTCACTGGAAAAGACACAGCTGGATTGTTGAGTTTTTAAGGATAATGCCAATGCATTGGTTCCGACTAGCTCTTCGCGCCATTGCCCACCTTCAATAAAATGTACACTTTCTGCGGCACTTTGCATTTGTGGGCTAGAAGCTGCCCAAATGATGGTGCTGCCGATATCTCCGACCGCCAGCACCATAGAAGATTGCTCGGCAATATGTTTCAAGTCTTGTGCACAATGGCGTAGAGCATAGGCTAAAGTTAAAGAAGAAGTGGTCTTTTTTATATTTGTCAGCGGTGCTGCTAAACGATTCTTCGGGATTTCAGCCGAGGATGAACGTTGCCAGGAGCTGGCAATACTCTGTCCCAGCTGTTCTGCATGTAAGGGAGACAAACTGCTGTTTTGCCGAAGCTGATCGATATTGTGCCTTTTTTCCATCAAATCTTGTTTTGTCATCATTCCTTATTCTCACAACAATTCATGATTTACATCCGCTGTAATCGTTATTTTTTTAAAATGGATGAAAATATCGTGAACATGCTAGCTCCAACCTTTTTCCAACCTTATACCAGTTATATTAATCAAATAAGATGCAGAAGTACCTTATACCAAAGCTGTAGAAGCGGTTTTGCCATACGAAAATAAGCAAAGGAAATACATATGCGTTACGTCGATCCTAATCAACCTGATTCAAAAGTTCATTTTAAAGCACAATACGATAATTTCATTGGCGGCGAATGGGTCGCTCCGGTCAAAGGTGAATACTTTGACAATATCTCTCCGGTAGATGGCAAAGTCTTTACCAAAGTGCCGCGCTCTTCTGTAGAAGACATTGAGTTGGCGCTTGATGCAGCGCATAAAGCCAAGGAACAATGGAACCGGTCATCGCCGACCACCCGTTCCAATATCCTGCTAAAAATTGCAGATCGTCTGGAACAAAATCTGGAACTGCTGGCTGTGGCAGAAACCTGGGACAATGGCAAACCGGTCCGCGAAACACTGGCTGCCGATATTCCACTGGCCATTGATCATTTTCGTTATTTTGCCGGCTGTATTCGTGCGCAGGAAGGCGGCATTTCCGAAATTGATGAAGATACGATTGCCTACCATTTCCATGAACCGCTTGGTGTAGTCGGACAAATCATTCCCTGGAATTTCCCGATTCTGATGGCCGCCTGGAAACTGGCACCCGCCCTGGCTGCAGGCAACTGTATTGTACTGAAACCTGCGGAACAGACTCCGGTCAGTATTCTGGTACTGGCTGAACTGATTCAGGACATTTTGCCACCAGGCGTATTGAATATCGTCAATGGCTACGGAGTCGAAGTTGGCCGTCCACTGGCGACCAATCCCCGTATTGCCAAGATTGCCTTTACCGGTTCAACCGCCGTCGGCCAAATGATCATGCAGTATGCAACTGAAAATATTATTCCGGTAACGCTGGAACTTGGCGGTAAATCACCGAATCTGTTCTTTGCTGACATTATGGATCAGGAAGACGATTATCTGGATAAAGCTCTGGAAGGCTTTGCCATGTTTGCCCTGAATCAAGGTGAAATCTGTACCTGTCCTTCCCGTGCCTTGGTACAGGAAAGTATTGCCGATGAATTTCTGGCGCGTGCAGTAGAGCGGGTGCAACGGATTAAGACTGGTCATCCGTTAGATACCGACACCATGATTGGTGCGCAAGCCTCACAGGAACAGCAGGACAAGATTCTGGGTTGTATTGCCACTGGCCGTGAAGAAGGCGCACAGATCCTGACCGGTGGTGAAGCACGTCATGAAGTGGGTCAAGGTTTCTATATTGAACCGACCATCTTTAAAGGCACCAATGACATGAAGACCTTCCAGGAAGAAATCTTCGGGCCTGTACTGGCTGTGACCACCTTTAAAGACTTTGATGATGCGATCAAGATCGCCAATGATACGATTTATGGACTCGGTGCCGGTGTCTGGTCACGCTCAGCGCATACCTCCTATCGTGCCGGTCGTGCCATTCAGGCGGGTCGGGTCTGGACCAACTGTTATCACATTTACCCTGCGCATGCGGCTTTCGGCGGTTATAAAAAGTCAGGGATTGGGCGTGAGAATCACAGAATGATGCTGGATCATTATCAGCAGACTAAAAACTTGCTAGTCAGCTATTCGACCAAACCAGCCGGGTTCTTTTAAGAAGTGAAATACATTCAAAGCGAACTTCGGTTCGCTTTGAATGTATGGTAGCTAGCTTTCACAAAATATCAGCAACATCTTCAAGCTGCGGCCAATTCAAATAAAGTTTTTAGTCTATAAATACTTTTTTTAAAGGAAAGAGCATCACCTCAAATTTCTATTTGCAATAGTGTCATTTCAAGATAATTTCACTCTATAAAGATTTTGCCACATTCTCCAGCCATTCAGTGCCAGAAGAATAAAAATAAAATAAAGTACGGCTGTTAAATACAGTGACTTATAGCTATACATGCCAACATAAATCACATCTAGAACACACCATAATCCCCAGCTTTCAATATATTTTTTTGCCGCCCAATAACTTGCCACCAAGCTAAAAGAGGCTAACATGGAATCCAACCAAGGTAGTGACGCTGCGGTGAAATGAGCAAATAAGGCGCCAATCACCAGACCCGCGACGATACCCACAATCAGGCTATATACCCAGATTTTTTTATTCAAATAGCCAATCTGCACGGTGATAGCCTGGTCATGATTTTTCTTCGACCAGCTATACCAGCCATACAGTTGCATCAAGATAAATACGGCTTGTAATGCTGCGTCTACAAATAAATTGACACGATAAAAAATAATCATATATGAAAATACAGCGATAATATTCACCAACCAGCAGACTTTATATTGTTTGGAGGTCAACCAGACACCTAAAACGTTTAAAATGAACGCTGCAATTTCTATATTTTCCATAGCAATATAACCTGGTTAAGCAGCCAATTTAGAAGTTCAGATTGAATGACAAGGTTGCTGTACGCGGCGAACCCAAGAATAAATAATCGTCACCCAAAAATTCACCTGCATCACGCCAGTATTTCTTGTTGAACAGATTATTAATATTCAAGCGCAGCAATGCATCGGTCGTATTTAGCTTAAATTGATAAGCAGCGCCTAAATCAACCACACTATAACCTGCAACTTTCGCAGCACCCTCTTTGTTGGCATATTTGCTGGAACTGTATTGACCACCTGCCAGAACAGTGAAACCTGCAATGCTCGGTACGTTATAGCGAAGATGTGTTGCGAAACGAGCTTTTGGCACGTTTTGCGCTTGATGATGGCCATATTCAACCGCTTCAACATTTTCTAAACGGGCTTTGATCAAGGCTAAAGATGAAGTTAAGGCCAGATGGTCGGTTAATGCACCATTTAGTCCTAATTCCAGGCCCTGACTATGCTGTTCGCCTTCCGCAATAAAATAGCGAAGTCCTGAAATCGGCTTGCTATATTGATTGTCCTGACGTAAATCAAAAACGGCTGCAGTCAACAGGAAATCATGGATCTGTTGTTTGAAACCAATTTCATATTGCTCTGAATAGATCGGTGCTAGGGTTTCAGCCGCATTCTCTGCAAACCAAGGCGCTGTTTTTCCATCTGACAGGCCTTTAGCATACGAGGCATAGACGGTAGTCGATTCCAAGGGGCTATAGCTGATCGCAAATTGCGGTAAAAATTTGCCTAAATCAGTATCGCGGACTTTTACCCGATCTGCATCATATGCTTGTTCATCCAGCTCGATCCATTTTCCGCCAATCAAAGTGGTCCAATGTTCATTCCATTCAATACGATCAAGAAACGTCAATGCAGTTTGTTTACTGTCTAAAGCTTTAAAATAAGGACCAATATCACCTGGTTGTTGTTCTACTTGGAGTGGATCCTCATAAATATTACCTGCAATATCTATGTCCTCTGGGTACTCGTATAAATGTGTATATATGTTTCTATTTAACCCATGATATCGATCACGAGATTTATTGGTTTGCGTAATATCAAAATTTAGATAATGTTGCGCCCAATTGGTATCAATCACCCCCTCCAATTTGACTTTAAATTGGTTGGTTTTAAAGGTCTCATCAGGGTTACGAAAATCATAAATATCGTAATGACCATTCGCATCAAAGGTGTTACCTAAGCCACTATATTCACATAACGTGGCATAACATCCCCAAGCAAATGTCGAATAATCATCAACCTTGGATTTACTGTGGGCTGCAACGAGTCCCAGGTTCCAGTCACTATTCAAAGCATAGCTATATTTTAAACTGCTATTCAGACTATCGATCGTGACCGGTTTGCCCCAATTCTGATAACCCAGCAATCGATCCCATTTCACATTTTGTGGGACTTTGCCATCCAGTAATTGATAACCTGGCACTGATTTTTGTTCGGAACGCTGTGCTTCAAGATCAAGTTCTACTGTGGATTGCGCTGACATCTTCCAATCAAGTGCCAACGCAGCTAAATAACGTTCGCCATCCACATGATCGACATAAGACTCAATCTGTTCATTCACCAGATTGATGCGATATCCGAATTGTTGCTCATCACCCCAAAAACCACCCAGATCAGTTGCCACTGAAAACTGGCCGTGTTGATCGGCCGAGAATGTCAGTGCCTGAATATCTTTCGGTCGCTTGGTGACATAATTCACAACCCCACCCGGGGTCGACATCCCACTTTGAATCGCGGACATGCCTTTTAAAATTTCCACACGTTCTTTATTTTCAAGTGCGACGTTTTGTTCACCACGAATCACATTGCCATTAATGAGGTAGCTAGATGCCAAATCGAGTGCAAAGCCACGCGAGACAAAGTTTGGATAATAGCCAATTGCAGCATAGCCCTCACCGATGGCTGCATCATTTTTTATAACATCGCTTAGCACACGAGCATGTTGTTGAGCAATGAGATCAGCAGTCAAAATAGAGACCGATGCAGGTATTTTTTGCAGACTGTCCGTAGCAAATCCCTCAACATTCACTTTAGCACTCGAGTAAGGAATGCTTTGATCGGCTGTGATAACAATCGTGTCAAGCTTTTGAACATCGTCTTCAGCATAAGTCAGCGGGACTAAACACAGCTGCGACAGAATGATCATATTTAAAGATCGGATTAATACATTCTGTTTGAGTTGACGAGTGTTCATACGAAACCTTATGTCTGTGAAGTGGGTGATGATGCTGGGTTTAGAAAGAGCATTGAGAAGATTGCAATTCATCTTGAATGAGCCGGGTTAAGGTCTGGGTAAATTGTTGACCTTGTTCGCCAAAGAACCAGTCCACATGACCGATAATCCAGTCGTAATAAGCCGCATCTGCATGGTTGAGGTTGTGGGTAATACCCACAAAATACTCAAGCTCTGAAAAAGCGAAATCCAAATGCACGATTTTCAGTAGTTCTGGCAAAATACTAAAATCTTCTTGTGGATGTACTTCAGAAAAATAAGCATGTAGAAAGGCGGTTAAACCAGCTTCATCAATCTGAATATGTGGGCTCTGCTCTAATTCCAACCAATCAATGAAATTACGTTCAATCGTCACAGCCAGATCATAAAGTGCAGAGTTTCGGTCAGATAAACCAAAATCAATTACGGCAGTAATTTCAGCTTTGGCATCCGGCGCTGACCAAAACAGATTAGAAGCGTGTAAATCGTTATGGGTCCAAATTTTGCTTGCCTGTTGCAATACAGGCTGAATACGCTGGTGAACCTGTAAGATTCGATCTAAAAAGTAAGAATCTAAATTTTTATCGGCAAAATAACGGCTTAATTCTGAACTGTTTGCAATGCGCTGTTGAATGGCTGTAATGATATTTTCACTGTCTAAAAGCTGCTGATTGGAAACCAAATAAGATGCTGATCTGCCCTGCTGTTCGGGAAAATCCTGCATCGCCAGATGTAGTCTGGCTAGTAAAGCTCCTGCCTTGGCGGCATGTTCAGCATAGAAAAAAGGTTTCCAGGATTGCTGATCTGCATACAGATCTAAACCGGCTGCTTTTGCATAGACTTCATAGGTCCAGTCACCTAGCTCTAAAGCGGTCAGACCTTGATTTGATCTAATCAATGCTGCAACAGGAATTTCCTTGCAGGCTAAATGTTGAAGAACGGCATGCTCCTGTAAAATATCGCGGGCACGACGAAAGGAACAATGGCTGCGCTTAATCAAATACTGATGCGCGACTGCTTCATCCCTGCTCACAAAATCCTGCTCCACCTTGACCAGCGCCGCAGATGAAAATGGCCGGGGACTACACCACAAAATCTGAAAATGACCTTGTAAACAGGAATAGTGCTGCTGCAGGCTTTGTAATTCTGGATCAGAAATATGTGCCCAGTCTTTATTTTCCCAGGCATTGCCCATACCATGACCTAAATCATCGGTAACTATGGTCATCATCAATATTCCTGAGTCAGATCATCATGTGGTAATGGAAAATCATCGTTTAGGCGAACATGCAAACAGTATTTTTAAATACATTTAATATTTGGTGGTGTTTCAAAAAGTATGCTGACTATATTTTAACCATAATTTAAATCTCATAAAGCATTAAAAATATAATGAATTTAATTTACTTCTTTTCAATTTTTGTATTGACAGAATTAACTAGCATACTTTTTGAAACACCATCTAATATTTAAAGTACGTCCTAAAATTAAGTGGTACATACCAGTATTAAATTGGAGGCAAGTTTAGCCTTATAAATATAAAAATAAAATAGATCTCTCGCATAAATTAAAAAATGATCTTCTTTTGGGTTAATATTCGAACTACAGATTTCTTAGCATTCGCGCATAATCTATGGATGAAATATATCGATTCAAACAAGCTTTCTGATCCTCAGTTCAAGCGATAACATAGTTTTAAAATGCACCGTAATTCATTTTCATGACTTCACTAAGTAGCTCTTTAAATCCATGTTCATCAGCAGAAAATTCTACCAGTGATTCATTGTTCAGATCAGTAACACATGCCATGGTCGAAATGACCTGTACACTATGAGCTTTGAATTCGCCCAGGTATATTTTGTTGAATTAGGTTTTTTTTATTAAGATATTTAAGGGAAAATTCTCACGGAAAAAATGTTTTTTATCACTGAACCATATACAAGTAGCTAAATTATCCTGCAATTTTTCAACCATCATTGGATGACTACCGTAAACTAGGTAAACAATATCACCAATATAGATATTATTCATCTTTAGTCAGCCAAGTATAAGATCAAAATTCTGAAACTTCTGATAAATAAATTAATGCCATCAATTGAGGACTTTTTTTAAACTGAGAAAGCGTTTATAAAGTCCAATTAAGTCCTTGTCCCATTTCATAAATAATGAGTATTAATGCAATTACCATTAGTGAAATCACAATGGCTTCGACCTTAGTGAGCATCTTAAATTCTCCACCTTTCATCTTTTATATAATAAACAAAGTGAACAATAAATAACAATAAGGTTACAAAAAAATTACTGGATGTTACAAAGATAGGGCTGGTAAAGAATAATCTCTCAGAGGAGGTGCTAATTCTTTTCAAACTTAACCTTATGTACTGGGCGATGTCCTATATAAGACTCATGACCTACTGCGATCATATCAACACCACCTTCTTCTTCTAAACTTAATAAGAAAGTATGGACACCCTGCATGTCATTTAACTCAATATTATTGCTGATCCATTTCATCGTACCTGGTTCCATATCGTTTATGTCTTCTTGGATTTTATTATAGGGGGATTACCGCAGTTGACCATTGATATGCTCTTTTTATCATTTGCCATTAAATTATCTTCGCTATAAAAAATTTTTAAGAAAATCGGTCTGTATTTGGCCAATTAACGCTACAAAAAAACTCATCCGATAAGTATTCTTACATAAACCCAAGGTTCTATAACTTGGATCCTGAATATCTTACATACGCAGACATAGCTCATACATCGGAATTTAAACTTAGCCTCTAGACTGAAATTAAGTTTTACAAACATAGAGGAAATTCAGATGGAAAAGTATTCAAAGATTCTAATCCTGAGCTTATTTGGATTTACTGGAACAGTAGCTATTGCAGATGAATCCATCCCAATAGAAGCAACTGCCGCCGCCGAAGCGCAACAGGTTGCTTTAGATTATGGAAATGAGAAAGACAAAAAATCTGAATCATCTGAAAGCCCTTAATTAAAGTAATGCCGGTCAGTTAAGAAATTGACTGGCATTTTCTTGGGTATTTCTGTGGTGTCCCTTTCACAACTCGTGGGCAACTCCTCACTCCCCTCTCAGGCAAAACATATCTCTTAGATTTTTCCAGTAAACTTTCTAAATGTTTAGGTAAATTACCTGCGGAGTCTAAAGAGTCGAATCTTAATATATTCAGAATGCCAATAGATGCAATATGAAAGCTGATTCTCAAAGGACTGACTTTTGCACGTTGAGCCGTACCGGGTTTGTCGGAGAGTCAATATTCTGAGATGAGAAGCATTGCTTCGCAAGACGTAGCGAAGCGTAGTGTCCCGATGACAAAATTAAAATATACCCCTGAAATCAGAGAAAGAGCGGTTCAATTATTGATTGAATCTGAAAAAGATTATCCTTCTACTTGGGCTGCAATCACAGCAATTGCGCCT
>NZ_VPDG01000017.1:0-51921 GCF_013417805.1 Acinetobacter sp. YH12226
CTGGCGACCATAGCAAGAGTGAACCACCTGATCCCTTCCCGAACTCAGAAGTGAAACCTCTTAGCGCTGATGGTAGTGTGGGGTTACCCATGTGAGAGTAAGTCATCGCCAGCTCATTATTCCAAAAGCCCTCTGCTCACGCAGGGGGCTTTTTTTATGCGTGGGGTTTCATGCTTACAACTTTTTCTATTGATATTTTCTGATCTAAAAAATGAGTTAAAGAGTAACAAGGTGCAGCTAAAACTTCAGAGCTATTAGCTGCACCATATTGTTTGAAGTAATTAAATTTTATCTATCCTTCTTTAAGATATTTAAGAATTGTCAATTACTTCCTGTTGATCAAGCTGACGACGAGCATGTTTAAATGCTGTTCTTAGCCCTTCTTCTAAAGTCGGATGATAGTAAGGCTTTGCCAGAATCTGATGAATATCCTGCTCTGCATCAATCATCCAGGCTAGTATGTGTGCTAGATGTTCGGCTTGAGGGCAGAATAATTCAGCACCTAATAATTTTCCTGACATTTTATCTATATATACTTCAGCCCCACCTTTATTTTCTGAAAGAATTAACGCGCGTCCCTGTCTTTCATAAGATACAAAGCCTCTAATATATTCCGTATTTTTCTCTTCTAGCTGTTTGAAACTTTGTCCAATAATAGCCATTTCTGGTTGGCTAAATACGATTGCCAAAGGAGTTAGGGCAGAAATAGGCTGAACATCTGGAAAATTTAAGCAGTTCTGGACCACTTCTTTACCATTATGGGCAGCTTCATGTTGAATTGGGACATCAGGGGCTGCATCGCCAACAATAAAAATAGGCAAGTTTTCTAATTGCTTGGTTTTTTTATTAATAGGTAGCTTTTTAACATCTTGGAATTCAGGATTAATTTTTTCCAAACCTAATCGATCTAAATTAGAACTACGTCCAGTAGCTGAGAGTACATAATCTACTTCAAGACTTTGTTTTTGATCATTCTCTATATAGTCAATTTTTACCTGATCAGTAAGGAGTTTGACTTGATTAGGTAAAGTTTTAAATTTGATATCCAGCTCGTTATTTAATTGCTCTCTAACCAAAGCTTGTAGAGTTGGACTGGTGAGTGCACCTATTTTCTGACTACGAGCAAACATAGTAGTACGTACCCCTAAACGTTGCATGGCTTGAGCCAATTCAATTGCAATAACGCCACTACCAATCACTGCTAAGGATTTAGGTAGCTGTGTAAGTTCAAAGATTTCATCAGATGTCAGGAGTTTATCGCCTAGTTCATCTTTTAAGGTAGCATCAAAATTTGGTCGAGAGCCTACTGCAATAATAAAACTTTTAGCTTGATAAGATTTTCCTTCTACTTGGACTGTTTGAGCATTAGTAAATTTGGCGTGACCAGATACCTTATGGGCTGGATTCCATTGTTCTACTTCTTTTAAAGTGGCCCGAATATAATGATTACGAAGCTTATGTAAGCGCTCCATAACGACCGAAGTATTTATTACAGCATCATGTTGTAATCCAAGATTTTCTGCAGTTTTTATCTCATGCATACGGTTAGCAGAAGAAATCAGAAGCTTGCTCGGCATACAGCCTACACGAGCACATGTAGTCTCCCATGAACCGGCATTAATAATTAAAATATTTTGGGTATATTTAATAGCTTCTTTATAGGCACTGATTCCTGCTGTGCCTGCGCCGATAATAATAATGTCATACATAAAATGCTTACCAATTCTCAGAACATGAATATTTATATGCATGATTTACAATGTTTCTGATGTAAATTATGTAACTAGATTGCATATTTTTGCTATTTTGAGTAAATTTTGTGTAAAAGCCAGAAGATTAACTTTTATGGCAGCTTAACTATTATATGCAGTGGGAAAAAACATGAGTTTGTTTATAAATTTAAAAAAATTAGGGGTTAACACGACTGTTTTAGCAACATCGATTTCTTTAGTTGCATGTGGCGGGGGGGGGAGTGACGGTTACTATAATAATGACAATAATAGTCAACCAAATACAGGAGGAAATAATGGAGGCGGCAATGAATCTACAGATAATACAGCTCAAGTTCCAGAAAGCTTGAATATTAGTTTGCAAGATTCGAGTGGCCAAAATATTGTTCAGGTTGTAGATAATTCAACTGTACAAATTGCTGTTCAGGTCTTAAATGCAGATAAAGGTGGAATTTCTAGCAAAAATGTACGATTAGCGATTAATGATTCAGATAAATTAGGTGTAACAAGCAAAAGTTCCTTAGTTGCTACAGCTGAAGATGGCATTGCTATTTTTGAGCTTAAAATTCCTTCAATTAATATTGAATCTGGTAAAGTACAATTAACTGCAACTGTAGATGGCACACAAGTTAAACAGGTATATACCCTTAATATTAAAAAATCTAGTGTAATTGTTAGTGATTATACTCTAGATGTGCCACAAGGCCTTACGATTGATTTACCAAATGGGGCAGTTGAATTTTTTGTCCAAGTGACTGATCCAAAAGGTGGTTCTAAGTCAGGACAAACCGTTGAATTGTCTTTACCTGCTGAGTTACAAGGATTGCTTGTAATTAGCAACGGATCATCTGTACAGACAGATAGTGAAGGTAAAGCAAATTTTAAACTTGTAGCAAATAAAAATTTAACTGCGGCACAAATTCAACAGCTTGTAGATACATCTAAAATACTAAACTTTAAACTCATTGATGAGCATCGTGCAGAAAAGCAAGCAACTACGTCTCTAACATTTAAAGATATTGCAACAATTGTCGATAAACTTGAAATTATTAAGCCTGATGCACCGATTGCTGCAAAAAATGGCGAAGCACGTATTCGTGTATATGCCAAAAATTCCAATAAACAAGATTTAGCAGGTAAAAAAGTTCGCCTGGAGACCAATCAATCTGGTCGTGGTGTGACCTTGGATAAAACTGAAGCCATTACAAATGCACAAGGTTATGCGGAATTTATCCTAAAAAGTAATTCTGATACACCACTTGCTTTGAAGGATGAAGGGATTGAACTTAAAGCAACTTTCCTAGAGAACCCTGAGAAATTCGCGACCATTACTGTTGATGTCATTACTGCAGATGATAGTGCAACCGATCAAGAAGCTATTCAACGTCTAGAAATCGCTTCATCTTATAAAATCAATGCAATGTCTGACAGTGTTGAAATTAAGGTAAAAGCGATTGCGAACAATGGACATGCTGCGAAAAAAGGTAAAATCAAACTTACCTTGAATAGCGAAGCTGTAGCGAATGCTGTTAAGTTAGAAGGCAGTAGTGATGGTGTTAACTTTGATTTAAATGAAAGTCAGTCTGTCGGTGCAGAGGGTTATGTCACTTTCAGAATTAAAACACCAGCATCGCAAACAGCAGCAGCTGTAGAAGCATTAAAGGCTTCAGGGATCACAGCGACGTTTACAACAGATAACGGTATTAGCAATAATATTAAAATTGTTGTTGAAGATAAGGCTGTTGCAACTGAAGCAGTTAAGTATCTCTTAATTGACCCAATCAATGAAAACTTTGATCCTACCAAGAACCAAGACATTACAATTAAAGTAAAAGCAATTGGTGAAAAAGGTGGCCCTCTTAAAAATGAAAAAGTATCAATTAAATCTTTACTTTCAGATGATCAGCTGAATAAGTTGAGTCTAAGTTTAAGTACAGCTGCTGAAGTTTTAACAGATGCAGATGGTTATGCAACGTTTGTTTATAAGTATCAATATAATAAATCTGCAGAACAGCAGGCGTTGGCTAAGCAAGGGATTACTTTTACATCCACGGCATTATCTAATCAAAAGACTCAAACGATTAAAGTTAACTTCAATACAAAGAGTGTCAGTGACAAAGTCAGCCTTGATTACTTTACTTTAGATACTGATGGCTTAGCTCAAATCGCACTTAATCAACAAACTGAAATTATAGTACGTACGCAAGCCTTTGGTATTGATGGTGCAGTTCTTGCAAATCAAGAATTAGCTATTGGTATTGATGAAACTGCGATTTCAAATGGTGTTTCATATACCACAGCAACTAAGCTTGTATCGGATGCACAAGGTGAAGTTGAATTTAAATTAAAAGTTGCAGCACGTAATTTAACTGAATTAAATACCTTAATTGAAAAAGGCCTAACTGTTGCAGTAGTGTCTTATCGTAATGATGGTTCTAAGCATTCAGTTACTCGTAAAATTGACTTAGTTTCAAACTCGATTATTGACACTGGAACGAGTCAAGTGGATTACCTCATGGTAGATCCAATCTTAACCCGTTTTGACTATACGCAAAATCAAGAAATTACCGTTCGTGTAAAAGCATTAGATGTCAATGGAAGCCCATTAGCAAAAGAAAAAATTCAATTAAAATCTGCCCTAACTAATCAGCAGATGCAGCAGTTAGGCTTAAGTTTTACGACCCAAGCAGAACAAATTACTGATGCATTAGGTTATGCAACGTTTAAACTTAGTTACCAATATAACGAAACGCCTGGACAAGAAGAGCTTGCGAAAAAAGGTCTTACTTTCAATGCTTTGGCAAATGGTAAGGTCAGCAATATTCGCATTAACTTTAAGGCTCCGAGCGATAGTATCGACTTAAGTTTCTTTACTGTCGATACAGATGGACAAGCCTTAATTTCGACCACTACAGATACACCGATCAAGATCCGTGTCAAGGCAATGGGTACAGATGGTAAGGTTTTAGCTAACCAACGTATTAGTATTGGGATTGATAATACTGCAGTTTCAAATGGCGTAACGTATGCAACCTCTAACAACCTAGTTACAGATGCATTAGGTAATGCTGAGTTCGTTTTAAATGCGAAACCAAAAAATAAAGATGAACTGAATGCATTGCTTGCGAGTGGTGTAACAGTCGCTGTTAAAGCAACTGCAAAAGATGGTTCTGAATATACAACGCTAAGAACGATTAAGCTTATTGAGCAAGAGCAAGCATCGCAAGTATCTTCACTACTAATCGATCCGTTACAAGCAGCATATGACTATACAAAAGACCAAACAATTCAAGTACGCGTGAAAGCGATTGGTCAAGCTGGTCAGTCTTTACGTAATGAAAAAGTGAGCTTAACGACAGCCCTTAGTGCACAAGAGTTAGCTGATCTGAATTTAAGTCTTGTTGGTGATGCGACGAAACTGACTGATGATTATGGTTACGTGACATTCACATTTGACTATAAATACAATGCACAGTCTCCTGCACAAAAGAAACTGCTAAATGGTTTTGAAATTACAGCAACTGCCAATGGAAAGACGAATAATACGATTATTAACTTTAAAGCACCTGCAAATGAACAAGAAATCAATCTTGATTATTTAGTGGTATCTACAGGTGGGCGTGCAGTTATCTCAACCGATCAACCAACAGAAGTGATGATTACAGCAACTGCATTGGCAACAAATGGTCAGACATTAAAAGACCAGACTGTGAAAATTGAATTGAATGAAACAGAAACCAATAGTGGTATTTCATTTAATTCTGCGACAGAAGTTGTGACCAATGCACAAGGACAAGCCACATTTAAAGTCAACATTGCACCAGAAAATGCATCTGAATTAGATGCATTGCTTGCATCTGGTTTGAATGTTCGTTTATCTGCACAGCGTGTAGATGGTTCTGCATACAAAGTATCAAGAAAAGTTGAACTTTATAAGTCAGAAGCAGAAGCACCAAGTGAAGTCGATTATCTGATCATTGATCCAATTAGTGTTTATGATTACAGTAAAAATCACACCATTGCGGTACGAGTGAAGGCGATTGGTGAAGATGGTAGCGCATTACGTAATGAAAAAATTACATTGCGTCCTGAAAACATCTCAAGTACAGAATTAGCGAAACTTAATTTGAGTTTAAATGGTGCTGCTGAGCAATATACCGATGATCAAGGCTATGCTGTCTTCGAATTTAGCTATAACTACGATGCACAATCTACAGAGCAAAAAAACCTTGCATTGAAAGGTGTAGCGTTATTGGCGACTGCAAATGGTAAAGAGCAACGCACGGTTATTAACTTTGCGGAAACTCAAACTAATACGCTTGATTTTCTTGTCATTGATATGATTGGTAAAGCTGTCATTGATACGGATGTAGAAACTAAAGTTGCGTTGTCTGTGCTTGCAAAAGGTACTGATGGCGCAGTATTGGCAAATCAAAATGTTCAGATTGAATTGACCAATGAAAATGGAATTAATCTTCTTACCGCTTCATCTGTTGCAACGGATGCAGAAGGTTATGCCAAATTTGAATTCAGTGTGCATCCGAAGAACCAACAGGAATTAGAAGCATTATTGGCAAATGGCGTAACAGTGAAAGTGTTATCAGCTGTCGCCGATGGGTCTGTTCGTCAAGCTCAACGTAAAGTTGAATTGGTACAAGCTGAAGAGCAATTTGAATCTAAAGTTGAGACTTTAGTCATTGATCCAGTATTAAACTCATTTGACTATACTCAAGATCATAAGATTCAAGTACGCGTAAAAGCACTAGATGTCGATGGTGGCACGCTTAAAAATGAAAAAGTTGCGATCACCACGGATGTTCAAAATAAGTTAGCACAGTTGAACTTTAGCTTAAATGGTGCCGCTGAACAGTTTACAGGTGATGATGGTTATGCAACGTTTGTATTTGAATATCAATATGCAAATACCACAGTACAGCGTGATATCTTAAATGGTGTGACTGTAACAGCAACTGCAAACGGAAAAACGCAGACAGCAAAATTGAACTTTAGAGAGTCTTTGACTTCAGAAGCTTTAGATTATATCTCTATTGATACAGATGGTTATGCTGCGATCGAAGAAAACGTACAAACTGATATTACAGTTAAGGTACGTGCAATAAATGTGGGTGGTACAGCACTTGCTAATCAAGATGTAACGATCAGCTATAATGAACAAGCGCATAAGAATGGTATTTATTTACTTGATCCAACAGGTGCGAACATTGGTGCGCAAACCTTTGCACAAAAAACTGATGCTGATGGTTATGTGACCTTCACCTTTAAGGCATTGCCACGTAATAAGGGCGAAGTTCAAAACTTGATTAGCGACCTTGAGTCAGGTGATTTACAGGTTACATTAACAGCTAAACGTGCTGATGGTTCGAATTATGAAGCTTCTCGCCGTATTGATTTAAGAGCTCCTGATGTTGAATCTACACCTGCAGAGGTTTTAATTGATCCAATTCTGCAAGCATTTGATTATTCAAAAGATCAAAAAATTATTGTACCAGTAAAAGCGTTATCTGCTGATAAGGGTGCTTTACAGGGTGCAAAAGTTACGATTAATACACCGGATTTAACCCTAGAGCAGTTAAAAACAGCACAATTCACTTTAACAGGTGAAGCAACTAAGCTTACTGATGCCAATGGTTACGCTTATTTTGAGTTTGAATATAAAGTTGCAGGTACTCAAGAGCAGATTAAGTTGGTAAGTCCAGGTGTTCGTATCACGGCGAAAACCAGCAATGGTAAAGCTGCTGTTCAAACCTTGAACTTTAAATCACCAAATGCCGGGCAGATTCTAGATTACTTTACCTTAGATGCATCTGATTATGTTGTTACATTGGGTGTGAATACACCTAAGACGATTCAGGTGACAATTAATGCGAAAGATACACAAGGTAAGGCTTTTGCAAACCAAGTCGTTTCACTTGGGTTAAATGAAGCTGCTTTAAGAAGTGGTGTAAGTTTTGCTTCACCATCTCAAGTCATGACAGACAGTAATGGTCTTGCAATATTTGAAGTAACGATTAATCCTCAAAATCAAGCTGAAATTGAGAATCTAGCTGCAAATGATTTGGAATTTACTGCGACTGCACGACGTGCTGATGGTTCTGCATACACGTTAGTTCGTAAAGTTGAATTAGAGAAAGCCACTGTGGTTTTACCAGACTTAGCAGATCTTGTCTTTACGACAGTTGATGGTGACCCATTAGATACAATTTCTGTTCTCGGTGGTGAGACTCGCGTCAAAATTACAGCAGTTGATGAAAAGGGTAATCCTATTCCAAATACACCAATTGCAATTGCTTTATCTAGTCTCACTTCTAGTCGTGTGTCATTAAGCAATATACCAACTCAAACGAATAGTGATGGTGAAGCTGAATTTACCGTGACCGTAGCCGAGGGCGTTTATGATGCTAGTTTGATCAAAAATGGTATTGTCTTTGCCGTAGTTGGTACGAACTTAAATAATGGCGATCGTTTACAGCAAACAAGTGTAATTAGTATCACCGCTCCAGCAAATGCTTTAAATCCGCGTTTAACATCAGATGTAAAAACAGTGACAGCTGGGCAAACAGTTAAAGTGTATGCAGCTGTTAAAGATGAAATGGGGATTAATACTGCAGCTGGTACACCAATGCGATTGACTCTGAATCCAGAAGCGATAGCTGCAGGTATTAAGCTGAGTGCTGACGGAGTGGTAATACAAGGAAATGGTTCAGTGCCAATTGACTTAATTATTCCACAAGGTATTACATCTGCTGCTTTAGAATCTATTGTAGTAACAGGAACTATCCGTGATCCACGCGGTAATGAAATTCAGACGAAGCTAAATTTTGCTGTTCAAGATATTAGTAATCCTTATCACTTAACTATTGATAGTAGTCGTGTGTCATTAAGTTCAGCAGGTGATAGTGCATTTGTGACGGTTAAACTTCTTGATAAGAATCAAGGCGGTGTTGCGAATGAAAAAGTTAGCTTAGCTATTGCTGATCCGCGAAATGCGACTAGTATTAAAGGGGCTTCACAGCTCATTACTAATCAATTTGGTGAAGCTGTATTTGAAGTATCGATGAAATCACTACAAGGTACATTAGTATTACCAGTTCTACCAATCGAATTAACGGCAACCCATACCACCGCAACAGGTGCTTCAGTAAGTCTACCTGGCAGTATTCAAGTGCACTCACCAACAGTTTTAGCGCCAGAATTGGACTTAAAAATTAAAGTATCTAAAGATAAGTTAAATGTCCGTGGTGATTCTTTCGAAGTATCAGTATTGGTAGTAGACTTAGATGGTTCAAGTCAAGCTGGTAAAGCAGTTACATTAACAATTCCTCAATATAATCAAAATGGTGCATATATTCATGGCGCATCTACTATTGAAAGTGATGAGAATGGTTGGGCAAAATTTTCAATTGTAATTGATGAAAGTTTACGTAATCCAACCTATGACTTCGTTGCTGCTGATTTACGTGTAGAAGCTGTAGTTAAAGATACGCAGAATACAGAGCGACGTGTACCGCATGTGATTGATGTGGTAAATTCCGAAGTGCCAGTAACGATTGGTTCTATTGCGGTTAATTTTAATCCAACAGAGCTTACATCAACAGGTAACGGTATTTATTATCAAAAAGAAGGTTCTGTTCAGCTGGTTGATGTTGATGGGAAGCCAGTGGCAAATCAGGATGTAGTTTTAGATATTCGTCCAACTTCTTATGTTTTAGGTGAATGGAAATATGAAATTCAGAAAGATGCATGGAAAATAGTTGAGCAACCTGGTGTCGATGTGGATGGCAATCCTATTACCTTAAAAGTTAAAGAACTAGATGCGGTTTATCCATTTACGAATCTAAAAGGTTGGATTAAACCAGGTGATTATTATTATCCATTAGTAGGTACAATACCTGCACAAGTTCAAGATAAAAACTCAGCAACGACATGTACGGTGGATCCAACAACAACAAGTTGGATGGCTAATGGTCAGGCATTACGTGTGGTTCGTTTCTTAGGTGGTACAGCAAATAATAGTACGACTCACCCATATACCGCGACCTATCGTACAGATAGTACTGGTAGGTTTGACTTCATCATTGAATATCCAAAAGCAAATGCTCATTGGATCGCAGTAGAAGTAGGAGCGAAAACTACACTTGCACAAACACCAACTAGAGGCTATACAACATTAACATTGCCAAGTTTAAGTAGTGATTATGCTGCTGATGGAAGTTATGCACCTAACCGCGTAAGTCCATATACAACATGTGTCAACTAATAATCTAATCTGACGAAAAAACAGCGCTTCGGCGCTGTTTTTTATGGGGGTTGAAATTTAAAAACTTAAATCGACGTCCCTACACTCACACCCACAGTCGGCTTCAAATTCATTGAACTACAACCGAAAAAGTTCAAGCTTAGACATAACACGACCAAAATTTTATTCATGAATCAATCCTTGAGATTTCGCCTGATTGAACAAAGCTGCTGAACGTGTACCACTTCGGCAAACCATCAAAATCGGTTTAGGCAGCTCATTATAATATCGCGCAAATTCCTCAATATTGGCTTGAGAAATTTGGCCACTCACTACAGGCTGATAAATCACACTCACTTGAGATTTCTCCGCAATGGAGCGTAGTTGACTCACCGTGACATTATTACCAGTCTCCTGATCAGGGCGGTTTACAATTACAGATTTAAAACCTTGCTGAATCAATTGCTGGAACTTGCTTGGTGTCATTTGCCCCGTGACACTCACCGTAGAGGTCAGCGCACGGCTAAGGTCATTTGCAGCAAAAACAGGTGTAATACAGCTAAAACAGGTTGCTAGTAACACACCTTTCCAAAACGACTTAGTCATCCAGCAGGTCCATCTGTTTTGCCAGCTGATATAAATTATTCGAGCGGTTTCCAGTACGACAGAACATCAGGATAGGTTTTGGCAATTCATTGTAATGATTGGCAAAAGTGCGTACATCAAGCTCCGTAATCTGACCGGCTACTACTGGCTGGAATACATAATCCAGACCGGCATTGCGTGCAGCTTCCTCGATTTGTGCACTGGTTGGCTGCTCGGCACCACCTTCCATGTCCGGACGGTTGTTGATAATCGATTTAAAGCCTTTCTCAACCACTTGGATTACGTGTTCCGGACCAATTTGACCTGCAAAACCTACATTTTCGCTCATGACGCCACTCCATCATTTCATTTATATCGATATGCTTTATGATAGCATTAAGCTGAAAACATGCTGAACCTGTTCTGAAATTTTTATAAATGATGATAACCATAAGATAACGCAATGGAGCGCGTATGCAGGCTTATACAGTTGAACCACTGTATGTCAAAAGCGGTCAGGAAGTGATTGCTGCAGATTTTTATCGGCCTAAAAATATAGAAAAACCCGCCGTAATTTTGATGGCACATGGTCTGGCTGCCTTACGTCAATTTAAACTGGTGCAATATGCCCAGCGTTTTGCCGGTGCCGGCTATGCGGTGGTTTTATTTGACTATCGCTATTGGGGCGGCAGCACTGGGCGTCCACGTGAACTGGTGTCGATCAATGCCCAGCTCGATGACTGGCGAACCATGATCAGACATATTCAGGAACGCAAATCGATTGACAGTAAACGGATCGTGCTCTGGGGTACGGCCTTAAGTGGTGGGCATGTATTGACACTTGCAGCAGAGCTGAAAAATATTCAGGCGGCGATGGTACAGGTGCCTTTTGTCGATGGGGCTGAAAGTGCCCAACTATATCCTTTACAGCAACTCCCCAAGGCGCTTAAAGTTTCCAGTCAGGATTATATGGGGGCCAAGGTTGGTATGGCACCAAAAACCTTACCTGTAGTTGATCCGCATGAGCTATGTTTTATGCCGACACAGGACAGTTATGAAGGTTATCTGTCGATTGTCAATCCGGATTATTACTGGAGTGGTCATATTCCTGCACGGGCATTCTTTAAACTGATGCGCTATCGGCCGATTCAGGAAGTCAGAAAGATTAACATTCCAGTCCTGTTTATTGCGGCAAAACTGGATAGTCTGATTCCAATTGAATCCAGTCGGGAAACTGCGACCAATATTGCACCATTTGTGCAATATCATGAGTGGAATATCCGGCATTTTGATATTTATCATGGGGAATGGTTTGAAAAAGCAGTTTCGACCCAATTAGAATTCTTACATCAACATATTGGAGTGCGCTAGATGATTATTGTATGTCCGGAATGTCTGGCCAAAAACCGTGTCCCTGAAGATAAACTCACTGCCAACCCTGCTTGTGGTCAATGTCATCAAGCCCTGATTCCACTGGTACCAATTGAGCTGAATGAGCAGAATTTCAGCCAGTTTGTCACGCATAGTGACTTGCCAATCCTGATTGATCTCTGGGCAGAATGGTGTGGTCCCTGTAAAATGATGGCACCGCATTTTGCGACTGTCGCCCAGCAATATCCAAATGTGGTTTTTGCAAAAATTGATACAGAAGCGAATCCTCGCTTAAGTTCGGCATTTAATGTTCGTAGTATTCCGACGCTGGTGTTGATGAATAAAAGCAACGAAATTGCTAGAATAAGCGGTGCATTACGGTCAAGCGAGCTGCAAAAATGGCTTGATCAGCAGTTAAATACCCAACCCTAATTCAAATGCCTGGAGTGAAAGTGTCAGATTCTCAAGTAAGACCAGAGGGGATTCTTTCCCTACAGACGATCGCAATGCCTGCAGATACCAACTGGAGTGGTGATGTCTTTGGTGGCTGGATCGTTTCACAAATGGACTTGGCAGGCGCGATTCACGCAGAACGATTTTCAAAGGGACGTTGTGCCACGATTTCGATTAACCAGATGACTTTTCTGGTACCGGTAAAAGTCGGAGACGTGATTAGTTGTTATACCAAAATTCTCAAAGTTGGCAAGACATCTATCCAGATGGAAATCGAGGTTTGGGATAGCCATGATGATTCACGCCCCCCAATTCGGGTAACTGAAGGTGTGTTTACCTTTGTTGCTGTAGATGTCAAAGGCAACAAACGTCTGATTCCAGAAGAAGCGAAACAGAAGCTTTTAGAATCGCAAACAGCACAATGATGACTTGAAATAAAAAAATCCCAGATTTAATGTCTGGGATTTTTTTGTCTAAAAGAAGAAATTATGATTTCTTGAGCTGGCTCTTGGCAATCCAAGCCCAGAGCATTTCACATTGAATGGGGGCTTCACCTGATTCATCCGTGACGGTGACCTGAACCAGGGTTTCACCTTTATCCGAGTTTTGCATCAGGGCTTGCTGCTCCGACGTGAGCGTAGCAACAGCAGTCATGGCACCGCGTGTCGGGCGCTTAAAATCAACCTTTAAGCTTTTGATCAGTACAATTGCTGTATCCGGAACATTCATTGCCGTCACAAAGCCGGTCGCTGTTTCTGCCAGCAGGGCCATTGCACATGCATGGATTTGTCCGATATGGTTCTGCATGGCTTTATGATTGGCCATACTTACTACCACTTTGGACGCACTCATTTCCTCATAACGAATCTTGGCAGAGCCGACCATCGGGACCACCCGGCCAAAAGTTTTACTTAACAAAGCAGTACGAATGCCTTGCGGTAATCGTGCAGTGGCTTTGACTAATCTGGCTAATCGGTTGTTCTTTGCCATAATTCCTTCTACAGACGTTGCTGTCTTAATCTTTAAAGTTATTGAACTGTAAAGGCAAACCAAATTGCTGTTCTTTCAAGAATGCCATTACTTGCTGCAATGTATCGCGTTTTTTATCAGTCACACGAATCTTGTCGCCCTGAATAGAAGATTGCGCCTTAATCCCACTTTCTTTAATGGCTTTATTAATTTTTTTTGCGGTATCTGAGTCAAGACCATCTTTAAGCTTGATCACCTGAATCACATTTTTGCCAGAAGCTGTCATTTTTTGTGGGTCAAGCGCCTGAATATCGACTTTGCGTTTAAAGAAATGACTTTCCAGCATGCTATAGACTTGTTCACACTGGAAATCACTTTCAGTCGAGATTTTGATTTCCTTGTTTTTTTCATTCAGTTCAATAGAAACGTGCTGACCACGGAAATCAAAGCGGGTCGCGATTTCTTTTTGGGTGTTTTGAACTGCATGATTTACTTCAAAAATTTCTAATTCAGAAACAATATCGAAAGAAGGCATAGTTTAGACCTTTACAAAGGGAAAGAATATCTGAGATGCTAGGGATGTTTTCTTCATTTGCCAAGTGTTGTTTACATCAAAGGAGTGCGCAATGATCCGTAAACAAGAAATTACAACATTTGAGTTCCCAGAAAATGCAATTATCTGGGATGTACGCGATTCAAGTGCTTTTGCTGAAGCACACGTGAAAGGGGCGGTGAATCAGCCCATTAACGATCTTTCAGCAGAAAGCCTAACTCAGGTGTCAGCGGATCAACCCATTTACATCTTGTGTGGTGGGGGCAGTAAAGCTCCACGTGCTGCGGAAAAACTAGAGGGTTTTGACAGCTCACGTGAATATGTCATTCTGATGGGTGGTACTCGTGCTGCCCGTGATGCAGGCTTACCGCTTGAACAGGGTGTATAAGCATTCTGTCAAAAAAAGCGCCGCAAGGCGCTTTTTTAATGGGGCTAATATTTTTCCCTCTCCTTTTAGGAGAGGGGTAGGGAGAGGTAAAATATTCACAATAAAATAAAACCCTCATCCGATTCCTCACTTGCGCTGCGTTTTAAAGCAGTGCTTTAAAATTTTCTCAGGAGAGGGAACTTTTCTCTTTAAAAAGGCAGGAGGATTAGACTTGAGGCTTAAAATACGGTTTCTTCATTTTCACTTTCTTTTGAAAACGAGTCACACTGAGTTTTTTTACTAAACTGGATGGCACCGGACAGGCTTCACCGAGAATCTGGGCTGCCAGAATTTCACTGCAGAGCGGCGCAAACAGAAAACCTTTAGAACCGAGACTGGCAAAGCTGTAAATTTCCTCATCCACTTTCATTTTACCCAGTAGGGGAAAATAATCCTGACTTTGCGCGCGTACCGAGGCACGACCTTGCCAAGTCTCGGTAGCTGGTAATGATTGTGCATATTCTGGGAAGACACTGTGGATCAGTTCGTAGTTATGCACATGGTCTTCTGCTAACACCTCGATATCATCCCGACCTGGATAGAAAGAAGCACCCAAGATCAGATGTTCAGCATCCAGTTGCATACAATAACCGCCGTAGCTATAGGCAATATTTTGACTTAAAGGCTGAGTTTTATTGTTTAGCCAACTGACCTGTCCGCGAATCGGTTTCAAAACCGGATAATCTGCAAAGAATTGTGCTGTTTCTCGCGCAGTACAGACAATGACATGATCAAATTCACCTAGATCCTGTTCATCTGAAAATAGCTGAGGTTTTGTAGCCGCTTCAATATGGCTAATTTTGGCCTGTTTATATCGGATATTTACATTCTGTAGAATTTCATCACGCAATTGATGAGGAGAAACCGCGCCAGCTTCTAGTAATTTTAAACTTGGAAATGCAGTTTGAAGCTCTTGCGACTCTGTATCTTGTACAGCAAGAATTTCTTCAGGATATTCATCTGCCAATCCTAAAAGCTGTTCAGGATTTTTTAAGGCAAGCTGATTGACCTGAATCGGGCGGAAAGCTTTAAATTTTTGGTAATGATTTAAGGCATGTTGCCAGGCCAATGTCATCAGATGTTCAGCACTTTGCTCAACCGGACAGAGTTTGGGATTGAGCAAAGCCAGTGGATTGCCAGAACCTCCTGAGAGTGGCGCTGACTGGTCGTAAATCGTGACTTGATGACCACGTTGAGCGAATGCCCAGGCTGTACTTAAACCGGCGATTCCAGCGCCAATCACAGCGATTTGGCTAGGTCTGATATTGGTCTCTGTATCTCGCTCAGTTTTTTTTTGAGTGATTTCTTGTATTAATGAACTTTCAGTCTCTTCAGCCGGATTCCAGATCGCTTTCAGCATTTCACGCTTATGCTTAAAACCACGTGGGCGGGAAATTGAAATCCCATGATTTTTTAAGCCACGTTTTAAGACGCCAGCAACACTGAAAGAGGCGAAAGTGGTACCGATCTCGGATAAACGTACAATATTATTTAAAACATTTTCTTCCCACATGTCTGGATTGCAGGAAGGCGCAAAACCATCCAGGAACCAAGCGTTCACCGGCGCAGTTTTTTCAATTACCGGGAAAACATCATGTGCATCACCCAGCCATAGATCCAGACTGAATCGCTCTTCAGGAAAACTGAGACGATGACAGCCGGCAATTGGCATCGGATATTGAGAGATGAGTTGATGAGCTAAAGGCTTGAGTTCTGGCCAGGCATTTAAGGCTCGAATCAGATCGGTTTTAGAAAGAGGGAATTTTTCAACTGAAATCGCATGCAGATGACTGTGATTGTCCGGACGCACCTGTTGCCAGAGCTGCCACAGGGCCAGAATATTTAAACCAGTACCAAAACCCGTTTCACCGACACAGAAATATTCAAAAGGTTTTAAATCTGCCAGACGCGTACTGAGATCATTGCCATTTAAAAAGACATGCCGGGTTTCCAGCAAGCCATTGTCTTTGGAAAAATACACATCACCAAATTGCTTGGATACAGGCACATCAATACCATCCACCAATTGCCAATCCAGATCAGCAGTTTGAATTGCGTGTGACAAAACGGGTACAACCTTAAAGATATCGGGAAGGGCTATAGCTTACCATTGACGGCGACGTTTGGTATAAACATAGCTCGCGATCAGGAAGCCGAGCAATACCCCCACAGCCAGGGTTGCAGCGCCGTAGAGGAACATCTGGGCACTGCGTTCGCTTTGCAGTACTTGTACCTGAACCCCTAGATTGTCATTCTTGAGCTGCAATTCCTGATTTTGCGATAGTGCTTCCAGATTGGCTTTTTCCAGTTGCTGCAAACGGGTGGCCTGATCTTTGACTAAGGCTTTGACCTTGGCCTCTTGCTGGGCTTTCAGCTTGGCGATTTCTTCTGCAGTTAACGGTTTATTCTCGGCAGGTGGCACTGGCTGGGCAGAAGTCGCTACGGCAGGAATAATGGCAGGTTTCGGCGTAGACTGGGTTTGGGCAGTCGCCGCTGTCCCTTGAGGTTGTGCTGTCTGATTTTCCTGAATCACAGGAGCAGGCGCAACTTCGACTGCCCATACTGGAGAAATCATAAAACATAGGCCAATGATACTGGCAGTAACAACACGCATGAACCTTATCCTTGAGGGAATGCTTTATTGAATGGTTTGACATCGATGTGTTCGTACACACCTTCTTTTAAGAAAGGTTCATCCTGTAGCCATCTGTCCAATGCTTCACGACTGTCAAAATCGACAATAATGGTACTGCCATAAAAACCGGCCTGCGGATTGGCTGGATCTTTAGGCATGGCACCTGCAACAATCAGGCGACCTTCAGCATTTAACTGTTCCAGACGTGCAAGATGTTGTGGACGAATCGCGAGGCGTTTTTCAACTGTACCTTCCCGATCGGTACAGCTAACGACGAATAATGGCATGATGACTCTCAATCATTTGTAGTTGGACTTATTCAGCGGTCTTAAAGTATTTGCGCAATACAATAAACTGAATAATGATAAAGGAAAACATCACGATCATGTCACCGAATGCGGTAAATTCGCCCCAATATTTTCCATCCATCCACAAATAGGCGAAAAAGGTATGCAGAAATGACATCAGTACGAACATGGCAACCCAAGCATAGTTCAGCTTGAACCAGCCTTTTTCGCTTAGATTGAATACTGGACCAAATAACCGCTGGATCAGAGGCTTTTTATCCTTGCTAAACCAAGGGGATAAGAAAAAGACACCTGCAAAGACCAGATTCAATAACACGGCTTTCAGACGAATATAGAAATCATCGCTGAGGATCAGAGTGATGCCACCAAAAATCACCGTCATAAACAAGACAATCCATTGCTGCTTGTCCAGACGGAATTTTTGTATGACAAATAACGCACCATAGACGACCAACATGGAAATAATCAGACCTGTGGTTGCAACAAGAATATTATTATTGTCGACACCCCCCGCAGAACCGATCAATTGCAGCAATTGATGGTCAGTGTCTTTTGGATCTACAGTTTTATATAAATAAAAGAAAATAATGAGTGGCACAAAGTCTAAAAGTGCTTTCATGTTAGAGTATCTAAATCTGATCAAATAAATGTCATAGTATAGAGATGCACGGCGTAGATTTACATACACATAGTAATATTTCTGATGGAACTTTCAGTCCTCAGCAATTGGTCGAAGCGGCTGTGGAAAAACTCGTCCATACTTTGGCTCTGACGGATCATGACACCATGGATGGTTTGGTATTGGCTGAGGAAGCCGCTAAAAATCATGAGATTAAGATCATTTCTGGGGTGGAAATATCCAGCCAGTGGTCACGTCCTGCCACCAAAAAAAACTATGGCGTGCACATCGTCGCGCTAAATATGCAAAATCCTGAGCCTTTACAAAAAGCCCTCAATCAGCAAAAGAAAATCCGGGCTGAACGCTCTAAACAGATTTGTGATCTGCTGGTTCCTTTAATTGGTGAGGATATTTATGCCGATGTACTGGCCAAAGTTGACCATATCCCTGATCGGGTGACACGAACGCATATTGCCAAAACGCTGGTAGAAAAGGGGATTGTGAACCGTGCACAACAGGCTTTTGATAAATACATCAAGGAAGGCAAGAAAGCCTATGTCAAATTTGATGGCTTGAGTCTGGAAGATACCATTCAGGTCATTCATGAAAGTGGCGGCTTTGCGATACTGGCTCATCCGACCAAATATGATTTATCTGCGACCAATATCCGTTATCTGATCAAGATTTTTGCCAAGTTCGGTGGAGATGCAGTCGAGCTGCCACCGGCGATTGAGCCAAGTTCCACCCGGCAGATGGTCGATCGAATGATTGCAGAACATACGTTAAAAGTTTCGATTGGCAGTGATTTTCATGGCGATCATATGCCCTGGATTAAACTCGGTAATGTCCCGAGCCTTAAACCGGGTCAGGTCGGGATTTGGGAGAGTTTTGTTTAGTCATTCCTTTACCTCGATCTTTTTCATTTGAGAGAAGATTTTCCCTTCGCCACTAATAGCAAAGGGCGAGGAGAGAATTATAAATTATAGCAAATTATGATCTTGAGCCTGAATCGGTGGTGGCGTTGGTTTACCTAAAGTCCCTAACAGTTCAATTTCAATGGTGCGTACCATCGAGTCGAGTGGCAAGTCATTACTCTGGGTACCGAAAGGTTCTTCAATCTCTGAGCTTAGTGCATCCAGTCCCAAAAAGGTATAAGCCAAAATTCCAACCAGCAAAGGCGTAAACAGACCAAGCGTTGAACCCAGACTAAAAGGTAAAATAAAACAGAAAAAATAGACGGTACGATTGAGCAAGACCGAATAGGCAAAAGGCAAAGGCGTCGTCGCAATCCGGTCACAACCGGTCTGGACAATACTTAGTTCAGCCACATGATTATTCATCTGCATATAGATGATATCGGAGATTTCACCTTCTTTGAGTGCCTGCATTAGCTCCCACTGAATCAGGCTTAAGGTATATTGCGGCGCATTGGCCTGCTGATAGAGCTGGGTCACAGCCTGCTGGCTCATGCCGCTGGTTTCCACAAGTTCCGTCGGATTGGCTGTCTGATGGCGTAGCCGGTCACGGAGGACATTGGCAAAGACAATCACATGCTGAATTACACGTTCACGGCGACCTTGAGACAGCATCCGGCAATCACGGTCAAAATGACGTGAATTGGCAATCAAAATGCCCCAAAGTTTGCGCGCTTCCCACCAGCGGTCATAACAGGCCGAGTTCTTAAATCCGAGAAAGATCGACAGTACCACTCCAATCAGGGTAAAGCCGACCAGGGGTAATTCTGGAAAATGAAAATAACCAATATGTGACAAGCCACCGATGATGGCTGACATCAGCATCACTACGCCTAAAGGTGGCAAAACTTTAGGTAAAATCGTCCCCCGCCAGGAAAACAGCAGTTTAAAAACAGTCGGCTGGTCACGTACGATCATTTATTGGAATCATCACAATTTTTTTCATGATCTTGTGGAGTTGTGCCTGCTTTGTCAAGTGCTATTCAATACTGCATTTCCGGTTTGATGAGTTGCTGCTCAGCAAAGGAAAAGCTGCCTTCCAAGGCGATGATGCAATGGTCAATCAGATGGATATCCACTAGCTGGCAGGCCTGTTGAATCTGACGGGTTAACACTAGGTCAGCCTTGGAGGGAGAGGGCCGGCCCAGCGGATGATTATGTGCAATGACAATTGAGGTCGCCTGTTGGCTAATCGCATAACGTAGCAATTGATTAATGGAAATATCACATGCATTGATGGAGCCATAAAACAGTTTTTTAAAGGCAATTTTTCTTAAACTGGCATCCAGACACAGCACGGCAAACACTTCCTGAGTTTCACCGAGCAGTTCAAAACGTAAGTAATCTCTCAGCCGCTTGGAATTGGTAAGTTCCAGTGCATCCTGTTTCAGGTGCTCGGCTATGTAACGCCGTCCGAGTTCCTTGACGGCCATCAGTTGAGTATATTTACTGATGCCCATGCCATGAAACTGGCTGACTTCCTGTAAAGGTGCATCGAGCAACGCAGTCAAATGACCAAAATGCTGAATCAGCAAACGCGCCAGATCAACTGCCGAATGTTGCTGGGAACCGGAGCGTAGAAAAATAGCCAGTAGCTCGGCATCGGACAGACTTTCTGCGCCATATTGAATTAAGCGTTCTCGCGGCCGTTCTTGTTCCGGCCAGTTTTTAATAGAAAATTGCATAGTTATTAGACTTATTTATTATGAATTATCAGTTTTCCCGCAAGCTGATCTCTTGGGGATGCGATTATTTAATGCTATTGTGAGCCCCACTGCAACAGCAAGGTAATCTGTTCGTGAGCTTTGATCTAAGTGTAATTCCTCATAAAAATATCATTTTGGCCGTCACTGGCGGTATTGCTGCCTATAAAAGTGCAATTCTGGTTCGCCGTCTGAAAGATGCCGGATTTGATGTGCGGGTCGTCATGACTCACGGTGCACAGGCTTTTATTACACCTTTAACTTTTCAAGCCTTATCGTGCAATCCCGTACATACCGAATTGCTGGATACTGAAGCAGAAGCCGGCATGGGCCACATCGAGCTGGCACGTTGGGCAGATCTGTTGCTGGTAGCACCGGCCAGCTGTGATACCTTGGCAAAATTTGCCGCAGGTCTGGCCGACGATCTACTCAGTACTTTATATCTGGCGACGAAAGCACCCGTCTGGGTGGCGCCTGCCATGAACCAGCAAATGTGGGCGGCGAAAGCAACGCAGCGCAATCTTGCGACACTGATCGAAGATGGTGTGCATGTGATCATGCCGGACGCGGGATCACAGGCTTGTGGTGATGTAGGTTTGGGACGTATGCCGGAGCCGGAAGATCTGGCACGTCAGGTCACAGAATATTTCCATAAGGCTCAGCGCGCGATTGCAGAAAAATTTGGCCTGCTGGCGGGCAAGCAAGTCACGATTACAGCTGGTCCAACCCGTGAAGCGATTGACCCGGTACGTTATATTTCCAACCATAGTACCGGGAAAATGGGTTTTGCATTGGCAGCAGCCTGTTATGCAGCCGGAGCAAATGTCACCCTGATTGCAGGGCCGGTCAGTCTGGAAACCCCAAATGGTGTGAAACGTAAGAATGTTTCTTCTGCTGTACAAATGCTGAATGAAAGCATGCAGATGCTGGAAAATGGTTGCGATATCTTTATTGCGACAGCTGCAGTAGCCGATTATCGTGTGGCAGAAGTAGCCGAGCATAAGATCAAGAAATCCGGGGATGAGCTGAATGTAGCCTTGGTGAAAAATCCGGATATTGTTGCCACTATTGCCCAGCAGGAAAAACGTCCATTTATGGTCGGTTTTGCTGCAGAAACCCGCAATATTGAAGAATATGCTGCTGGAAAGCTGGTCGCGAAAAAGCTGGATATGATTGCCTGCAATGATGTTTCACGTGCGGATATCGGATTTGCTTCAGATGAAAATGCCATGACAGTATTCTTTGCCGAGCATTATCAGTTGGACAAACGTGATCTGGAAAAAGCCTCCAAGCAGGAGATTGCCCAGCAGTTGATCGAAGCCATTCATGATGCCTTGCATCGTGATCCATCCAGTGATGATGATTTTTAAAACGATCTGTATCGAAAAAGCCCTGAATCCATCAGGGTTTTTTTATGGCTGATTTTTTATCATTAATTCAAAAAAACTATATAAACCATAAATATTTAGTCTTAATCGAAGCGCTGTTTGTTTATTGTTTTTGCAAAAAAGCATAAAATGGGTCACAGAATAAACAAAGATAAAAATACTGCATATATCGACTATAAGCAGGAAGTGGAAAGAAAAAAGAGGGGCGCTATGAAAAAAATCATGATGTTATGGATGGTCGCCTGTCTGGCTGGATGCAGTTATTTTGTCTCGATGGATGAACTGGCCAGAAATATTCAAACGCAGATGCAACGTGAATTTAATTCCAATCGAGATTATCAACACTATCGTTTTACCGTGAAAAAGGTCAAAATTGTCCAGCGTCAGGGGAATGAGTTTCAGGCCATTTCTCATCTGAATTATCAGGGTGAGGAATATCCCATTCATGTAAAAGTCTTTAAGGTGGATGGGGGATATAGTTGGTCGATTGAAGATGATGCCTTTGCTTTTATTGATGAAATTGAAATTGAAAAATATCGTCAGCAACTGGATCGAGAATTACAGCAACTGGCCTCAGCCTTGGATGATCTGGAACCTGTAGATGAACCAAACCAGAATGTCTCCGGCTCTCTGATCACACCACTGGCTGAACCCGTATTGCAAGATGTTTCTTATCAGGAAGAGCCGATTCCGGTCGGTAATATCACGGCGTATACGCAATAACTCATGCGCAATCGCTATAAAAAAGCACCGATGATCGGTGCTTTTCTGTTTAGGATTCAACCTGTTGATGTTCACGTACATAATCTTCAGTACGCTGCATCGCTTCCTGAATATTAAAGAGAGCAGTTTCTACATCTTTCAAGGTTTTGGCATTGCCACCGCTTAAAGCCTGACGCCATTTGCGTGCACCCGGCAGGTTCTGGAACAGTCCCAAAATATGACGGGTAATAATCGACAACGGTGCATCTTCGGCCATGCGCTGGGCAATATAAGGCAGCATCTGTTGCATAATGTCAAAACGGTCTGGTGCATCCAGATTCCACAGTTGGCCCAGTTCAGCCAGTAAGTAAGGATTATGATAGGCTTCGCGGCCAATCATCACCCCATCCACATGTTTGAGATGTTCTAGGGTTTCGGCATAGGTTTTAATCCCGCCGTTGATCTCGATGAGCAGATCAGGACGATCCTGTTTTAAACGGTAGACATCTTCATAACGTAGGGGTGGCACGTCGCGGTTTTCTTTAGGTGATAGACCTTTTAATAAGGCAATCCGCGCATGCACGATAAAGTTATTGCAGCCGGTTTTGGCCACAGTATCGACAAAATGTAGCATCTCTTCATAGGAGTGCATATCATCAATCCCGATCCGGTGTTTTACAGTCACTGGAATATCCACCGCATGACGCATTTCAGCAATACATTCTGCGACTAAATCAGGCTCTGCCATCAGACAGGCACCAATTTTATTATTCTGTACCCGGTCACTTGGGCAACCTACATTTAAATTGACTTCGTTATAGCCCCAGTCCTGCGCCATCTTGGTACAAGTGGCGAGATCTTTTGGATTCGAGCCGCCGAGTTGCAACACGATTGGCTGTTCTTCCGTATTAAAGTCCAAATGACGTTTGGCATCACCGTAAATGATTGCACCTGTGGTGACCATTTCGGTGTACATAATCACATTCGGGTTAAACAGACGCGCAAAGAAGCGATAGTCTTTGGTGGTCCAATCCATCATCGGCGCAACACTGATTCGTGGTTGAAGTTTATTTTCAATGGTGGTCAGATCAGTCATTCAAAATCACGCCTTAACGAAATGGAAGAAAGAAGAAGCAATCCATGCAATCACTCAGCTATTGGTTTTTGGCTTAAACTGGATCGGCTGACGTCGCAAAAAGAGGGCGTAATACTAGCATAAAATCAGAAAAACCACCCGGCGAACTTAAGCTAGCCCGGTAAATCCAGGGAATGAAAAAAGAAATAAAATTGGAATTCCCAGTCAAGTTGGAATGGTATATTTTGATAGGAGAAAGATGAAGATAAAAACGCTAGAAATAAGGAGAATAATCATGTTGTTATTGGAGGAAATTTATAAAAGCCATAAAGCACAAAATTCGGCACATTTTAATTTAAGAATTCATCGGGGCTTAGGCTGGTTTAAAAAATCGCTAGACTTGGATCAGGATCTGGATTTTAAGTTTATCAGCCTGTGGATCAGCTTTCAGGCGATTTATGCAGATGAGAGTGATCTAGTTCAAGATCAAAGCAAGCTGCAGCAGTTTCTGGAAACACTCTGCCAAAAGGATCTGGATCAGAAAATTAATCATATTCTCTGGGAAAAATACAGCCAGCCGATCTGCTCACTCTTGGCCAATCCCTATGTGGAACAAAGCTTTTGGGATTATCGTCATCAGAAAATTAGCCTGGAAAGCTGTCAGGTTGACTTGGAAACACAGAAACAGAATATAGAGAATGCTTTAAAAGAACGAAATTCTGTTGAAATTTTAGCTGGAATATTTCAGCGTTTATCTACCTTGCACCATCAGATAATGCAGGGTGGCGCCACGTATCACAGCTCGCTGAATTATAAATCATTAGAGGAAAGCTGCCGGATTCTGGCAGCCTTATTGCCGGTTTTTATCTGTATTTTATTGGAAAATTCACAAACTCTTGATCTGAATAAGCCTTATTATCCGGCGGCGCAAGTCAGCTAAATAGAGGTAAAATACTTATGCGGTTGTCTTAGCCTGATGCCATTGATCCAGCAGGGCGAATAGGGTGGCACACAGAGCTAGCCCGAGTCCTGCCAGACAGGTCATGCTCCAGCCACCGTGATGCCAGGCATAAACCCCTAAGGCTGAACCACATGCACCACCAATAAAATACAAGGTCATATACAGTGAATTGACCCGTGATTTGGCATCCGGGCGCAGGCGGAAAATCACGTTCTGGTTACAGCTGTGCGTAATTGCGAGCCCGAGATTTATCAGTCCATAACCGAGAATATAACTGAGCAAGGATACCGCACCAAAGTATAAAAACAGCCAGCTCCCCATCAGGATAGAACAGCCGATCCAGCTCAGTATTTTGATATGGCCACGATCGGCCCATTTACCAATGAACTGCGTAGAAAGTGCGCCAAATACACCGACCAGCGTGACCAGTCCGACCATGACATCAGAAAGCTGAAAAGGTTCCTGTGTCAACAGCAGAGCGATGGTGGAGAACAACATACTCATGGCAGCAAAAGCACACGCACCTGTAAGTGAACGCAAAACCAGTCGTGGTTCCTGCTTGAGTAATATCCCCATAGATTTAAAAATCGCTGTATAGCTGATTCTCAGACGTGGCAGGCTCGGTAGTTTTCCTCTCAAATAAAAACTTAAGGCCAGCATACTTATGCCACTGATGATATAAATCATTTTCCAGTGAAACAGGTCGGAAAGTAATCCAGCAATACTGGTCGAGAGCAGAATGCCAACCAGTAATCCACTCATCAGGAAGCCCACCACTTCTCCGGTTTTTTCCGGTTTGACCGCCATGGTGGCCAAGGGAATCAGAATCTGTGCAGCCACGGAAAACAGTCCGGCAATGATAGTGCCGACCCAGAGCATCGGCAGATTCACTGCACTGGCACAAATAAATAAACCTGCTGCCGCACCCAGCATGAGAAAGGGGATCAGTTTGGTTTTATTTAGCATGTCCCCTAAAGGCACAATAAACAGCAGGCCCAAGGCATAAGAGATTTGAGCAAAGGTGACGGTGAGCGCTACTTGTGATTCAGGCACCTGATAATACTGCTGAATCGATGAAATCAGCGGCTGGCAATAATAGTTCGCGCCAGCACATAAACCGCATGCAATCGCCATCAGCCATAATAAGGGCTTATTTTGACTAATATCGAGAGGCGTGTGCATAGGGCTAACCTTGTATTCAGACCGGAAGAATTTAAATGGGGAATGAGAATAATGTTCAAATTGAGGGCACTATAGGCCAGAAGTTCCCGCTTTAAAAGTAGAGAAATATTGCCAGCATTGAAAATTGTCAGAACTCAGGCAGCTTAAAGAAAGAAGTGCAATTTTAAATAGAAAATATGAGTGAATGTTTGCAGAATTTTTTATCTTTTAATAATGGGGTTGCTTCATTAAAGCGCAGCTCGAGGTAGAAACAATAAAAAAGGAGTACCAAGGCCAAAAAAGTGGAATATTTACTCTATTTTGTTGCGCAAATTTGGTGCGAAAATGAGATTTTCCATTTTGAATCAAGTTCAGTACATTAATATAATAAATAGTCATCCAGCTTTTTTTCTACCCTTTATCTGACTGTTTGAGACCTGAGTCTTATAAAACTTTAGCGATTACTTTTTGTCAGATCTATTAATTGTGTCTGATGAAGATCTGCTCAAAACAAATTCTATCATTTCATAAAATACGATTTTAACATCTAAAAACAGTGCTCTTGCTTGAGTGCTAAATCTGTCAAAAAAGTCAAAACTAAAAAAACGGTGCAGCTAAAGTGCCGCTATCTATAGGGACTAGAGAAATTGAAAGTCTGCTTCTAAATCAGGAAATACAGCAATCATTGTCAGAATCATCAATGTAACAAAATAAATCAGAAATTCGCGCTTATTTACACCAGCAAAATCTGGATATTTCATTCAGTGGAATGAATATCGTTTATAAAAGCATCGAATATGAATAGCCGTTGAATTAAATAAATGTGCTATTGCAGCATCATTTTTATGAATCATCAGTTCAAAATATAGGTATTTATTAAATAAATAGTAGGTGGTAATTTCAAACAGTTTGATTAGAATCCAGAAATTCAACAAGAACACATCCTGAGGGGAAGCATCGTTTAGGCGATGTTTACTTAAGAAAAATTAGCTTGAGGAACGCTCATGCAGATCGGAATTCCAGCCGAAACTGTTGTCGGTGAAAATCGCGTCGCTGCGACGCCAGAGACAGTAAAGAAATTGATCAGCGCAGGACATAGCGTGATTATCGAACGTGGTGCAGGGGTTAAAGCTGCCTATATCGATAGTGCCTATGAACAAGTTGGTGCCAAAATTACGGATGATGCCTATACCGGCAGTCAGTTGATTTTAAAAGTTCGTGCACCGAAAGGTGAGGAAATTCAAAAACTCAACCCGAACACCACTATCGTGGCAATGTTTGATCCTTACCGTAATACTGAGCTTGACCAATTCGCGGCACAAAACGTGTCTGCATTTGCATTGGAACTTTTGCCACGAACCTTGTCTCGTGCGCAGAACATGGATGTCTTGTCTTCTCAAGCCAACCTTGCAGGTTACAAGTCGGTGCTTTTGGCTGCGGCTGAATACCAGCGCATGTTCCCGATGCTGATGACTGCTGCGGGTACGGTTAAACCGGCTCGTGTCGTGATTATGGGTGTCGGCGTAGCGGGTCTGCAAGCGATTGCCACTGCAAAACGTTTAGGTGCCATCGTTGAAGCCACGGACCTGCGTCCAACTGCCAAAGATCAGGTTGAATCTTTAGGTGGTAAATGGTTAGACGTACCGATGTCTGCTGAAGAGCAGCAAAAAGCGGCTGATGCGGCTAAAAATGGTTATGGCTGGATGCCGGGTGAAGAATACATTCGCGATCAGGCTGCAATTGTTGATAAAGCGGTATCGAATGCTGACATCGTGATTACCACAGCGCTTTTACCGGGCCGTGATGCACCACGTTTAATCCGTGCTGAAACAGTTGCGAAAATGAAACCGGGTTCAGTGATTCTGGACATGGCAGTAGAATCTGGCGGCAACGTCGAAGGTTCAAAATGTGGCGAAACCGTGCATACCGACAACGGCGTCAAAATTCTCGGCATTCCAAATATTCCATCGACGGTATCGACTGAAGCCTCTGCTTTATACGCTCGTAACGTATTTAACTTCGTGGAAACATTATTTGATGCAGATAAGAATTTTGTCCTGAATCAAGAAGAAGAAATTCAAAAAGCCCTACTTGTCACTCATGGCGGCCAAGTGCTGCTGAAACGTGGTTAAGGAGAAGACTCATGGTTGAAACAATTACGATTTTTGTCCTTGCCATTTTCGTAGGTTACTACGTGGTGTGGGGTGTAACACCAGCATTGCATACGCCGTTGATGGCGGTCACCAATGCCTTGTCATCGATCATTATTGTCGGTGCAATGATTCAGACTGTTGGCCTGCCGGTGATTGGCGTTGAAGGTAGTGTGGATTTCCAGACCATTAACGTGGTGAGCGTACTTGGCGCGATTGCAGTATTCCTGGCGAGCATTAACATTTTTGGTGGCTTTGCCGTGACTGCTCGTATGCTGGAAATGTTTAAACCTAAGCAAAAGAAAAAAGAGGGTTAATCCATGGAAATGATTCGAGAATATGCGGATTGGTTCTACCTGATTGGTGCCGTTCTTTTTATCCTGACGCTACGTGGTTTATCAGGTCCTAAAACTGCGATTGCCGGTAACCGTTACGGGATGATCGCGATGGCCATTGCGGTCGTGACTACCTTCTTTGTAGCTGAGAATCCGGTGGTCTGGATGATCATTGGCGCAATGGTGCTGGGTGCAATCGTGGGTATTGCCCGTGCACGTACAGTTCCAATGACCCAGATGCCTGAAACTGTAGCGTTGATGCACTCATTGGTAGGTCTGGCTGCGGTTTTGATTGCTGTCGCTGCCATTATTCACAACAACAAACTGATTGAACTTGGTCCAGACCTGTTGGCTGCCAATGGTGTCAATTTCCATGAAATGAGCCGTGTTCATTTATTTGAACTGTTTGTGGGCTGTTTCGTGGGTGCGATTACCTTTACTGCATCAGTCTTTGCTTACGGCAAACTGGCCGCGAAGAAATGGGCAAAAACCATTTCAGGTGCATGGGTGAAACCGGTTCAGGCGATTATCTTTATTGCAATGTTAGGTTTTGGTATTCACTTCTTCCTGACGGGTAATATGACTTCGTTCTGGGCAATGACAGGTCTTGCACTGGCATTCGGCTGGGTATGGATTGCACCAGTCGGTGGCGGTGATATGCCAGTGGTGGTATCGCTACTCAACTCATTCTCGGGTTGGGCAGCAGCGGGGATTGGTTTTACCCTAGAAAACAACATGTTGATCGTTGCAGGCTCACTGGTGGGTTCTTCAGGTGCGATTCTGTCTTACATCATGTGTAAAGCGATGAACCGTTCTATCATCAACGTTTTGTTTGGCGGTGCGATGGGCGGTGCAGCTGCGCCGACAGCAGGAGCAGGTGAACAGGTTCAACGTAATCACCGTTCTGGCTCGGCAGATGATGCAGGCTTCCTGATGTCAAATGCAGACAGCGTGGTGATTGTACCGGGTTATGGTATGGCGCAAGGCCGTGCACAAAATGCGGTAAAAGAATTGGCTAACTTGCTAAAAGAGCAGGGCGTAACGGTTCGTTTTGCGATTCACCCTGTAGCAGGTCGTATGCCAGGTCATATGAACGTACTACTTGCTGAAGCGGACGTACCGTATGAAGACATTCTGGAAATGGATGAGATCAACTCGGACTTCCCGGCAACAGATGTGGTGCTGGTCATTGGTGCGAACGACGTTGTGAACCCTGCGGCGAAAGATGATCCAACCTCGCCAATTTATGGTATGCCGATTCTGGAAGCGCATAAGGCACGTACGATTATGGTGATTAAGCGTTCTATGGCAACCGGTTATGCAGGTCTCGACAATGACTTGTTCTATAATGACAAGACCATGATGATCTTCGGTGATGCCAAGAAAGTGGTGGAAGATATGACCAAAGCCATTAATGGCACAGGTCATTAATTCAAAATTTCCTCTAACCCCTCTTTAATAAAGAGGGGAACTTCCAAAATCAAATTGGTTAGTCAGGTAAGTCCTCCTTTTTTAAAAGGGAGACTTTTTTGATAAAGGCTCCCTCCTTTGAAAAAAGAGGGTCGGGGAGGATTAAATAAAAAACCACCTTCGGGTTAATGCTGATCAGTTAAGGAATTTAGAAATAGACTCTTTAACTTTTTAGTCGTTCACGACAGAGTCTTAACGTTTTAAATCAAATATTTGCAATATCATTTGTTACTTTGGTTTAGCCCAAAGTAACCAAAAGCATTTGTCATCCGCAAAACTCGTCAGCCACCATCCACTAGCAAATTTGTCGCAGAAACAATCATTTTTTAATGTAGTCCTGTCTCAGACAGTTGCGGATGGCTTTTCCAGCTATCAAATATAATCATGAATTTAAAAAAGAAAATGCCAGTCAATTGCTTAACTGACTGGCATTAACCTTCGGGTGGTTTTTTATTTCGCATTCTTTTTATACGCACATAAAAAAAGCGACCTACACAGGTCGCTTTTTTGAATATTCGGTTTTTACGCTACAGAGTCAGTATCTGTAGGATTGCGCCATAAGCTTTCTAGGTCATAGAATTTACGCGCTGTTGGAAGCATACAATGAACCACCACATAACCAAGGTCGATGAGGATCCATTCAGCATCACGTTCGCCTTCAATACCAAGAGGGCGGAAGCCAGCTTTACGTGCTTCTTCAGCAACGTTATTGGCCAATGATTTGATGTGACGTGTCGATGTACCGCTTGCAATGACCATAGCATCAGCCACATTACTGATACCGCTGACATCAAGCTCAACAATTTCTTTTGCTTTTACATCTTCAAGTGCAGCATGTACGACTTTTAAGCAGTCCTGTACAGCTTGAGAATTTGAATTCATAGTAAGATCGTGAGAATTAGAAGCGCTGGGCGATGGTTCTAAATTCATGGGGAGTGTAATTTCCTAACAATTATGCATGGTCTAATATAGCGGTTTTAGTCCTGAATTTCAAATGAAGCCGCAGTCCACTCAGTCATGCTCCGGAAAGAACTCAGCTTTCCAGTCAAAGGAATCGTTGGAATGTCCGCTAGGTTTATACTCGGCAGCGACATAACCTTGATATTGACTATGTTTTAACCACTGAAATATATCATGATATTGAATTGAACCCGTATTGGGTTGATGCCGTCCCGGACAATCCGCAAATTGGATATGACCAATCGAGGCAATATTTTCTTGCAAAGTTTCTAAGACATCTTCGCCCATCATTGCCATGTGGTAACAGTCGTACTGCATTTTTAAGGCCGGATGATGTACCGCTTCCAGCATTTCCTGTGCTTGAGCAACATTTTGAATCAAAAAACGTGGCATATCGATGCCATTGATCATTTCAAAGACCGGTTCAATTTGATGCTCAAGCAGCATTGAACAGGCCATTTTCAGGTTACTCGCCAGCGTATTCAGGCAGGGCAACAGATCACAGTCCAAGGGCTGTTTTCCTGCCAGGATATTGACCCGGGGTACATTCAACGTCGTGGCATACTGGATGGCCTGCTCAACCGCATGACGAAACTCGATTTCCTGTCCTGGAATGCCAGCCAGACCATGACCGCCCTGCATTAAATCACCTGCCGGTACATTAATCAGGCACAAGTTTAGCTGATGGGTGCTGAGCTGGTTTTGAATCTGGCCAATCGTAAGTTCATAAGGAAACTGGATTTCCACATGATTAAAGCCTTGTGCACGAGCCAGCGCGAAACGTTCGATCAGCGGCACTTCGGTAAAAATCATCGACAGGTTGACGGCAAGTTTAATCATGTCTTTCTCTTCAATATTCAAGGCCGCATCAATCAAGCGTTATGAATGTTTTAGTTGCTGGATTACAGTAGCCAGATCTGCTTCGGCAAAGCCTTGGGCTTGATGAGCATGTAACTGCGTTAAAGCTTGAGTCGCCACCGGAACATCCAGGTCAAAGCTTTGTGCCAGTTGCACGGCATTATTCAGATCCTTGGATAAAGTCTGCACTTTCCATTGCACCGGTTCAAAAGTTTGCGTGGCCATACGGGAGGCCAGAATCTGAAAAGGCTTGGAGTCAGCAAAACCACCCGCCAGCGCAGGCGCCAGTAAACGTGTATCCACCCCGGCAAGTCCAGCAAGGGCGACCGCTTCTGCGATCAAGGTACTATTGGCAGCCACAATCAGCTGATTACAGATTTTAGTCGCCTGACCGGTACCCGTATCACCCATGCGGGTCACGCGTTGTGAAAGTACTGCATAGATCGGATTAAGATTTTCAATAGTCGCGGCATTACCACCGGCAAAAATCACCAGACTGCCTTGTTCAGCTCCGGCGGTACCGCCTGAAACAGGAGAATCAATCCAGGTTACTTTCTTAGCCTGTGCTTGTGCAGCAAGTATTTGGGTTTGCTGTACTGAAAGGCTGGAGAAATCTACAATCACTTGCTCCGTAAGCAAATACGGTTCGATCTGAGCAAAAACAGATTGCACTGCCTGATCATCTGCCAGGCAGGTCAGAATCACCGGGTAATCTGTAATCTTATCCAAAGATAGCGTAGTTGCACCTAGATCCAGCAAGGGCTCACAGGCAGATGGTGTACGGTTCCAAACCGCCACCTGAAAACCTGCCTGAAGCAGACGTGTGGCCATACGAGTGCCCATCAGCCCCATACCTAAAAAGGCAATTTTAGTATCGCGATTCAACTGCATACTTTCTCTTATTCCTTGCTTTGACTCAGACTCGACTTATTTATATTGGCGCGGTACAAACTGAACCTCTGGGTTCTTGTCTTTTTTACGGGCCAGCTGGCTATTTTTACCCAGCAGCAATTTCAATTGCCAGATTTTTTCCATACGCAGGGATTTGTTCGGACGATGCTGCATGGCATCCAGTACAAATTTAGAGGCCATCAGCGCATCTGGGGAACGTTGCAGCATTTCTTCAGCCAAGGCTTGTGCTCTTCCTAGTGGCTGTTCATCGACATGGGTGATCAGACCGATTTCTTTGGCATATTCGCCCTCAAAAATCCGGGCAGTCAAAGTCAGCTCTTTTGCCAGATCAATACCAATCAGGCCTTTCAGTGAGCGGCTGAGTCCCATGTCTGGCACCAGTCCCCAACGGGTTTCCATAATTGACATTTTGGTCTCAGGATGGGCAATGCGTATGTCTGCGGCCAGGGCAAGCTGCATCCCGGCACCAAAACAGAAGCCCTCCATCGCGGCAATCACCGGAACCGGTAATTCCTGCCAGACCAGAAATGCTTTTTGAAACAGGCTTTGACCCGGACGAATCAGCTCCCAGGCAGCATAAGCACGATTTTTAGGATTATTTAAATCGGCCAGATCAATACCGGCACTAAAGACTTGGGCTTCACCCGTTAAAATCACACAACGGATGCTTTTATCTTTTTTGATTTTCTGTGCAGTCGCTACCAGTTCGCGCAGCAGGGCAAAGCTCATGGCATTGCGTTTATCCGGACGATTCAATGTAACAGTGGCAATGCCGTTATTTTTTTCCAAGCGCACGAGTGACATGGCATTCTTCCTTATTTTTCCTGGCTTGAGCATAGCATGCAGCCTTTAGGCTTGCATGACAGCTCAGTCACACTTGAGTAAGTTAAGAACTGAGCAGCTTCAGAGGTTTAATTTAAATGTTGCTTCAAAATTTGCTGGGCAGCTTGTTCAACCTGTTCAACCACGGCTTTGAGTTCATCAAAATATTTCAGCACGTCCTGAACAAAGCTTTCATCGGCCTTACGGCGTTCTTTGCGCAGGGTTGAAACGAACTGTTCAAAGCCACCGGTGACTTTCTGTAAAGTCGGTGCACCGACATAGCGGGTCGCGCCGTATAAACGATGCAGCACATGTTCCAGTTGTGGGAAATCTTCCAGTTCAATTAGTTGCTGCATTTCATCGAGTTCATCCGCAAAGCTGTCCACCAGCATGCGTAACAGATCTACCGCCAGATCTTCCTTATTGGCTGCCAGTTGCAGGCTTTGCTGCCAGTCCAGAATATTTGGATCCAGAGCATCAATCACATTGGCACGTTCCAGTACCGGAATCCGTTTAAAATGCTCGGTGGTCCAGTGCGTCAAAATTTGGATAATCTGCTCGATCTGGATCGGCTTGGTGACATAATCATCCATGCCGTTTTGCAGCAGTTTATGTTTTTCATCAGAAAGTGCATGCGCCGTCAGTGCAATAATCGGCAGGCGGCTATGATTTTCAAAGGTCGATTCCAGCGAGCGAATAGCACGGGTGGTATCGATCCCCGACATGACTGGCATCTGAATGTCCATAAAGACCAGATCAAATGCTGGCTGTTCCTGTTCATAACGGCGCTGAATAATATCGATCGCTTCCTGCCCGCTGAGGGCTTTGGTCGTGGTGACATTGAGTTCACCCAGTAAGGCTTCCAGAACAATCAGGTTGGGTAAGTGATCATCCACGGCCAGAATATGCAGGCCTTGACCATTAAATTCTTCATGCTGTTCCTGGTCGAAGACCGGCTGATTGCCGAGTAACTGAATCAGCGCGCTGCGGCTGAGTGGCTGATGCAGGGCACGGGCACGATGGTCATTGAGCATGCTTGGATCCAGTTGCATCTGATAACCATAGACAGCCAGATGACCCTGATAACGTGAACGGATTTCGCGTAACAAGACTTCACTGTCACCACTATGATCGACGATCAGCCAGGTATTTTCGCTATTCTGTAAATGATTCAGACGGCTAAACAGATCCAGAATTGATGCACATTCAATATGTTTAACCTGATAATTTTCCAGATAATGCCGCAGCACATTCGCAGTTGCCGGATGTGCAAGATAAGACACCACGGTCAATTCGCTAAAATCTGGATGCTCAATCACGGTATCTTCATCGACCAGGAACTGGGCAGTAAACCAGAAAGTAGAGCCTTTTTCGGTTGGAGCACGTTCCTGATTGTCTTCAAAACCAATCTGGCCATGCATCAGGCTGACCAGCTGTTTGGAAATTGCCAGACCAAGACCGGTACCGCCAAACTGACGGGTCACCGAGGTATCACCCTGCGAGAAGGACTCAAACAGCTTTTTACGGTCGGTACCACTCAGGCCAATGCCGCTATCCTGTACACTAAAATGCAGCACACACTGATCCATTCCATCATGTTCCATGCGTGCCCGGACAATGATTTCTCCATCCGGAGTGAATTTGATCGCATTGGAAATCAGGTTGGTCAGAATCTGTTTAAATCGTAGCGCATCACCAATAATGTGTTTTGGCACACCATCTGCATAATAGAAGGCCATATCAATATGTTTTTGTGCTGCCAGAGGTGACAACATGTCCATCACATCAAAAATCGCTTCTTCCAGATCAAAAGGTGCCGTTTCCAGTTCCAGTTTGCCGGCATCAATTTTGGAAAAATCCAGAACATCATTGATCAGTGCCAGCAAATGCGCCGAAGACTTACGAATGGTCTGCAAATACAGGCTCTGCTCGTTGCTGAGATTGCCCTGACGTAACAACAGATGAATAAAACCATCAATACTGTTCAGCGGGGTGCGCAATTCATGGGAAATATTGGCCAGAAACACCGACTTGGCCTGGTTGGCCGAGATCGCCTGGTCGCGTGCCTGACGATAGGTAATATTCTGGACTTCTAAAGTGTCGAGGGTGCGGCGTAAATCGTCTTCGGTCTGTTCGGTATGTTCACGCAGTTCCAGAAAGCTGAAATGCAAACGTTTCACCACATTGGCGATATCACGTTGCAATAAACGCAGCTCGCCGGTGCTGTTAATCACCATATGCTGGCCGAGGGTATCGGCATTCAGGCGTTGCAATTGCATGCGAATCTCATACATTGGGGCGATCCAGCGCCGTGAGTAGAAATTCAAGCAAAGTAATAACAATAATAAGGTCAGTAATCCGGTCGCAATCAGTACGATCAGTACCCGGTAACGGGCAATTGCTAGCGGCTGGTTATCCAGTTCGATCGCCAGCCAGCCGGTAGAAAAAGTGTTTTCATTCACTTTAATGGCATAGATATGATTATCTTGATGCAGAATCGGACCAACAAAATTGCCGCTTTTCTCAAATTCTGGCCAAGGCGCCTGTTCCTGAAAACCAATGCCCAAACGGTTCTTGCCATTTTCATCCAGAACTGCTGCCCGAACCAGATGCTTTTCATTCAGCATGTTCTGCATGGCGTTGTGAGCCTGGTCATATTGCCATGGATACAGATTCAAGATATCCAGTGCATATTCTGAGGTGCCTTGAAAACGGGTGAGAATCGCAATGGCCATCTGCTTCTGCTGGGCACGTGCGGCATTCGAGGTCTCAGTCAACACCAGCATGGCACCGACACAGGCCAAAATGGTAATCGGCACAAAAATCAGCGCAATCAGCTGTCCATAGGCATGATTTAAGTGTAGGCGTTTAAACAGCTTTTTGTTGATCGTTGACATGATTTAAGCAGTATTTTCTTTATGCCTGGCATATTAGCATGCTTTAAATCGACAGTTAAAATTTAAGCATAATTTTTATAAAGCTTCGGATTAGCAGTTAAAAATACAAGAGATTTCAGTTAATTTTGCTCAGGTACAGCAAGACTAAGACGCACGAAATTTCAATCTGTAAAAGTGCCAGACTGAAATAGTATTTTCATCTTCATTAGCGAGCTGCTTCACCTGGCTAAATTATCGGGAAATGTAGTTTATGGCTTGATAGCGTGTGAGTTTTAGTGAGTTTTCTGAAAAAGCCTTGCTAAATGGGTGCAGGGAAAAGCATTTTTTCATACAATAGCCGCACCTCGATATAGGTGCAAATAATGAGTAATACCATCCCTGATTTTCAAGCAGATGAATTTTTGTTAGACCATTATGTAGGCAAAACGCCGCTGGTGCGTTTACAGCGTCTGGCAAGTCACACTCAAGCTACAGTACTCGCGAAACTCGAAGGCAATAACCCAGCAGGTTCGGTCAAAGACCGTCCGGCCTATAATATGATCATGCAGGCCGAGAAGCGTGGGCAGATCAAACCGGGTGACACCCTGATTGAGGCAACGAGCGGAAATACGGGGATTGCATTGGCGATGGTCGCAGCAATGCGTGGCTATAAAATGAAGCTGATCATGCCGAACAATATGAGTCAGGAACGTAAGGACGCGATGCGTGCGTATGGTGCCGAGCTAATTGAAGTGACCAAAGAGCAGGGCATGGAAGGTGCACGTGATCTTGCTGCTCAAATGCAGAATGATGGTGTGGGTCTGGTGCTGAATCAGTTCGGAAATCCGGACAATGTCGAAGCGCATTACCTGACCACGGGTCCAGAAATCTGGCAGCAAACCGGTGGCAAAATTACCCATTTTGTCAGTTCTATGGGTACCACCGGCACCATCATGGGTGTGTCGAAATACCTGAAAGAAATGAATCCTGATATTCAGATCGTCGGTTTACAGCCATCTGATGGTTCAAGCATTGCCGGAATCCGTCGCTGGCCAGAAGAATATCTGCCAACCATTTTCGACCGCAGCCGAGTCGATCGCATTATTGATATTCCACAAATCGAAGCTGAAAAAACCATGCGTAAGCTGGCACAGAAAGAAGGCATTAGTGCCGGAACCTCTTCTGGTGGGGCAGTGTGGGCCTCGATTAAACTGGCGGAAGAACATCCGGATGCAGTGATTGTGTGTATTATCTGTGACCGTGGTGACCGTTACTTGTCTACAGGGTTATTCTCTGTACAAGATCCTGAATAATTATTTGAGCACTGTTTTATGCGCCTGCCTGTTTTAACTTTCGATATTGAAACCCAAACCGATCTCAAATCAGGCGCGCATCTGTTTGGTCTGGACCTGCCCGAAGCAGATCTGGATCAGGCCTTGACCAAATTACGCCGTCAGGATTCAGGCTCGGATTTTCAGCGTTTGCCGCTGCATGAAATCGTCTGTATTTCCGGTTTGTGGATGGATGAGCAGGGCATGAAGCTGTTTTCGTTTAGCCGAGAACAGCATTCTGAAGCAGAAATTTTGAAAAAATTCTTGTCGATTTTTGACAAGCGCCATCCGACTCTAGTGAGTTGGAACGGCTCACAGTTTGATTTACCAGTGATTTTATACCGCGCCATGTATCATGGGCTCTCTGCACCGAGTCTGTTCGATCAGGGCGAAATTGATACGCAAAAGCGTTATAATAACTACCAGAATCGTTACCATCATCGTCATGTCGACTTGATGGATGTGATGGCCATGTTTCATGCCCGTCATTTCCAGAAGCTGGATGATGTTGCACATTTGCTGGGCTATCCAGGCAAGCGCGGTGACGGAGCCTATCGGGTTCCGGAATATGTCCGCAATCAGCAATGGACCGAACTAACGTCTTATTGTGAAGGTGATGTCCTGAATACCTGGCTGGTGTATATCCGCTGGTTGCTGTTAAAAGGCCAGCTGTTGCTGCCGGATTATCAGCATCTGCTGCAAAGCACGATTCAATATTTGCAGACTCAACCGCAACATGCGGACTTTTTATCAGTCTGGCGTGAAACTTCACAACGAACTGAATTTACCCAATTTGATTTTCCCATCTCCACACCCTAGGTTTTCATGAAACATCGAGCACAAGCACGTCCTATCCAGCAACCCGAGTATATTTTTCAGGTTGAGTCACTATCGCATGAGGGACGTGGTATCGCTCATTATGGTTCACATCCGGATCATCCGCAGCATAAACATGGCAAGAAAGTCTTTATCCGTTATGCCTTGCCGGGTGAAACCGTGCGTGCCCGCATTACCCGTGAAGTTAAAAAACTCGAAGAAGCCGACAGTCTTGAATTGTTGAGCGACGCTTCCGAGATTCGCGTGAAGCCGGTGTGTCCGCATTTTGGGATCTGTGGTGGCTGTAATATGCAGCATATCGCTGCGGATGCGCAGATTGAACTGAAACAGAATGTGCTGAAATCGCATCTACAGCATTTTGCTGGAATCCAGCCTGATCAATGGCTACCGCCTTTACGTTCACAACGTGAAGATTATCGCCGTAAAGCCCGGATTGGGGTGCGTTATCTACCTTCCAAGGATCAGCTGGTGGTGGGTTTTCGTGAGAATCAGTCCAACAAACTTACGCCGATTGATCGCTGTATGATCTTGGATCGCGAGTTTGGCTCGGTTACACGTCTTAAACAATTGCTGCAAGGTCTCAATGGTAAGGCCGACATCGGTCATATAGAATTGGCTATGGGGGATCAGGACATTGCGCTGCTGGTGCGTGAAACTGCAAAATTATCTGCCGATGATGTCAACCAATTGCGCGAATTTACGTTACAGAAAGGCTGGCAACTGTATCTGCAGCCTGCTGGCAAAGAAACGCTCTCGCGGATAGATGATCCAGAAGCATCTGCACGCTTACACTATGGTCTTGATGACTTTGATGTAAAATTCGGCTTTAATCCTCTGGACTTTACCCAGGTAAATTCAAGCATCAATCCGCAAATGGTACGATTGGCATGTGATTTGCTTCAGCTACAACAGGGTGAGCGGGTTCTGGATCTGTTTTGTGGATTAGGAAACTTTTCTTTGCCTTTGGCGCGCCGTGTTGGTGCGTCGGGTCAGGTGATTGCGGTCGAGGGAAGTGATGAAATGGTTCGACGTGGTGCGGAAAATGCCAAAAACAATGGTATTGCACAAATATCGTTCTATTCACAAGATTTAACCAAAGATTTCTCGCACCACACTTGGGCAAATCAAGGTTTTGATGCATTATTAATCGACCCGCCACGTGCCGGGGCAGAAGAAGTGATGCATTATATCCCTCAGTTTGGAGCTAAAAGAATCGTTTATGTGTCATGTAATCCTGCGACACTCGCCAGAGATGCAGGACTCTTGGTACAACAGGGCTATCGTCTCACCCAAGCGGGCGTGATGGATATGTTTACACATACTGGACATGTTGAATCAATCGCATTGTTCGAAAAAGAAAATCAAATAAACGATTAAAGAAATGATGTTTTTAAAAGTAGGAGACGGGTATGGTCACAGTACGTGAGCAACTCCCTGGACGACTCAATGAGTTGTCACAGGAGACGACTGTAGAACATGCCGAACAAGCACACCAGGATCTGACTGAATGGTTGGATCGGGTTCGTGGCATATTAGATGGCGCACCTTTAACGCAGCTCGAAGAAGTCGCCCACTTAACATTAGAAAGAGAGCTGCAAAGTACGGTTCAGCACCGCTCCAATACCTTTTATACTGGTATTGAGATGGCGGATATTCTGGCGCATCTGCATGTCGATGAAGATACTTTGTCCGCAGCCATGTTGTATCGTGCTGTTCGTGAAGGCGTCATGCCACTCAGTGAAGTATTGGAACAGTTCGGCGAACAGGTGCATAGCCTGGTCAAAGGTACGCTTGCCATGGGTAAGCTGTCTGAGCTGATCGAAAAAAATAAACGCCTGGAAGATCATTTCAATAATAACCAGCGTGAACATCTGTCTGGCATTTACAAAATGCTGATCTCGGTCACCGAAGATGTACGTGTTGTTCTGGTCAAGCTGGCCGAACGTACCTATGCCTTGCGTGAACTGGCCAATTCCTCACGTGAGCGTCAGGAACGGGTGGCCCGAGAAATTCTGACCATTTACTCGCCACTGGCACACCGTTTAGGTATTGCCCAGTTAAAGTGGGAGCTGGAAGATCTGGCTTTCCGTTATCTTGCGCCGGAACGTTATAAAGAAATTGCGTCCTTACTGAATGAAAAGCGTCTCGAGCGTGAACAGTATATTCAGTTTGTGATTGATAAATTACGCAATGAATTGGCCGAGCATGGCATCGAAGCTGAAATTAATGGCCGGGTGAAACACATTTATTCGATTTATCGAAAAATGAAAAGCAAGAACCTGAGCTTTGACCAGCTCTATGATATTCGTGCTTTACGGGTACTGGTGAAAAGTGTACCGGAGTGTTATCACACTTTAGGTATTGTGCATCAGATCTGGCGCCACATTCCGCATCAGTTTGATGATTATATTACCAACCCGAAAGCCAATGGCTATCGTTCTTTACATACTGCGGTGATTGCCGAGAACAAGTCACTTGAAGTGCAGATTCGTACTCATGCAATGCATGACGAAGCTGAACTTGGGGTGTGTTCACACTTTAATTATAAAGAAGGCGCGAAAACCACAGATCGCTCCTTTAACCATCGTCTGCATTCCTTGCGTGCGGTACTTGAGCATTATCAAGAACGTAATGAAAGCAGTGCACATAAAGAATCTGAAGATGAAATAGAGAATTTTGAGCATATTCAAGATTTTGAAGGCTTTGAAAAGATCTATGTGTTTAGCCGTGATGGCGATATCAAAGAGCTGCCGCGTGATTCGACCGTGCTCGACTTTGCGTATCATGTACATACCGAGGTCGGGAACAAGTGCTATGCCGCACGGGTGAATCAGCGCTATGTGCCGCTGACCTACACTCTGAAAACTGGTGAACAGGTTGAAATTCTGACCAAAAAAGACCGGGAACCGAACCGGGACTGGCTGGTTAATTCGCTGGGTTATATCAAGACTGCCCGTGCGCGGGACAAGCTGCGTCACTGGTTCCGTCAACAGGATCGCAGCAAGAACCTGGAAGTCGGCCGTGAAGTACTGAACAAAGAATTGTCACGTCTGGCAATTCATCCGAAATCGATTGATCTGAGTGATTATTGCAACCACTTCAATGTCAAAACCGGTGATGACATTCTGGTGAATCTGGTCAATGGCGATATCAGCTTGCATGCTCTGATTAATCAGGTGAACCGCCATATGCATCTGGATCAGGACGAACCTGAACTGGTGCTAAAACCTGCCCTGAACCCGCGTGCCAGTCATACGCTGTCAGCGCACGGGATTCTGATCGACGGTCTGGATAACGTGGAATTGCATGTCGCGCAATGTTGCCAACCGGTGCATGGTGAGTCAATTGCAGGTTATATCACTCTGAATCGGGGGGTGAGCATTCATAAGGTCGCTTGTCCGGACTATGTGCGTATGATTTCTCAAGAGCCTGAGCGTGCGGTAGAAGCCGATTGGGAAATGCAGCCGACTCGCGGTCAGAGCGTACAGATTGTGGTGGAAGCTTATGATCGACGCGGTTTGCTCAAAGATCTGACGCAAGTGATTTTCTCGGATCAGATCAATATCCGCCAGGTGAATACCATTTCGGAAGCGGATGGTATTGCCAATATGAAGCTGTTGATTGAAGTCAAAGGTTTGGCACAACTTTCCAAGCTATTGGCCCGTCTAGAACAGCAGCCGGGAATTATCAGCGCGCGCCGTCTGGTACAGGGCACTTAATTGCTCTTATGTAAGTTTAAAAAGCCTGCAATTTAATTGCGGGCTTTTTTATTGTAAGGTATTTGAATCACATGCATAAAAAATAGACCAGAAAACCAAGATGAGCGCGACCGAAATATTTGAACGTAGACGAAATAATCTGGCCAAGGTGATTGATCTGCTGATCGAGACGCAGCAATTTAAAACCGGCAAAGAGATCTGTGAGCATTTCGGCTTGTCTGCATCGTATATCGCTCAATTGCTGAATAGCAAACGCCAGATCGGCGAGAAAGCAGCAAGGGAGCTGGAACAACAACTGGGTCTAGATGTGCTCATTCTAGATCAGTCGACTGAACCAAAAGTTGAATTATCTCCAATTCCAGCGCAAGGTGTACTGTTGCAAATGCAGGTGGTGCAACAGCAGGCATTCGCACTTATCTCCTTGGATTCAGCGCTCTCATTCAATCAGGATATTTTTCATCTGCAAGCACAGCATTATGCGATTTGGGTAGCAGGGCCGTATTATTTTCCCAGCTTAAAACCGGGCTGGTGGCTGGTTTGTGACAAACAGGCCGAGTTATCCACTGCAGGCATACTCTGTGTGTATCTGCTCAATGGCTTGCAGCTCATTTTGCAACTGGTCAGTGAAACTCAGGATCATTATGAATTTCAAAGTCTGGATGAAAGCAGAAAGGTGGTTTTCCAGAAAACTGATATTGAGAAAATCCATCCAGTCATTTCGATTATTCCCACTGCCACATATTCAAACAGCAGAAATAATTCAGCCCATCATAAGACGGGCTGAACGATGAACATGAAACAGAACAGATTATGGAATCTGGTTCTCGTCTTCAAATTCTGGCTTCACCTGAACAATAAAGTCCTGACGGTTTAGACCACGCCACAAGGCAAAGGCTGTACCGATATAGATCGACGAATAGGTCCCGACAAAGACACCAACAAACATCGCGATCGAGAACCATTTCAGACCATCACCACCCATCAGCATCATGGCAAGCACCACCAGCAATAAGGTCATAGAGGTATGAATGGTACGACGCAGCGTTTCAGTCAGGGCAATGTTAATGATTTCGACCGGTTCTGCACCACGAATCTTACGGAAGTTCTCACGGATACGGTCAGAGACCACGATATTATCGTTCAGTGAGAAACCGATGATTGCAAGGAGTGCTGCAAGTACAGTCAGGTCAAATGGCCACTGCATCATCGCAAAAATCCCGAGGGTAACGACGATATCATGGAACAGTGACAATACTGCACCCATAGCCAGCTTGACCTCAAAGCGGATGGTGACATAGACCAGCATCAGCAGGAGCGCAAGTGCCACAGCACCGCCAGAACGAACATAGAGCTCATTACCGACCTGTCCACCGACGACATCAACCTTCGGTACTTCTGCCGCATTATTTGGCAGTTGAACTGCGGCTGTAACAGCTTTGGTCAGGTCTTCAGCTTCGATATCTTCCTGAACCGGCATACGCACCATCAGGTCACGTTCAGAACCTAAAGTCTGAACCACAGCATCATTAAAGCCTGCCTGGTTCAATGCCTTGGAGACATCTTCAGGTTTGACCGGATTGGTATAGTTTAATTCGGCTGCCACACCACCGGTAAAGTCTAAACCGAGGTTCAGGCCTTTGGTGGCAATAAAGAAGATACTCGCAACGGTTAAGAGGATTGAAAATAATGCCGCAGGCATCGCAATCTTCATAAACGGAATAATGCGTTCGTCTTCCGGGCGACCGTACTGTTTTTGATTCAGTTGAGTATTTTCAGTCATCAGTGATCTCCTTAAATGCTCAACTTTTTCAAGTTACGTTTTTTGCCATAAATGAGCTGTACCACGGCACGCGTTACTGTAATGGCAGTAAACATCGAGCAGACAATACCAATCATCAGGGTTACGGCAAAGCCTTTGATCGGACCTGTACCAATCGCGAACAGAATGAACGCCACCAGGAATGTGGTCAAGTTCGAGTCGAAAATGGTGTTATAGGCACGATCATAACCGGCCACAATCGCCTGTTTTGGCGAAGCTCCCCATTTCATTTCTTCCCGTATTCGTTCACAGATCAGTACGTTGGCATCGACCGCCATACCGATGGTAATGACGATACCGGCAATACCCGGAAGGGTAAGGGAAGCGCCAATCCAAGACATGACTGTCAGAATCATCGCCAGGTTAAAGACCAAGGCAAAGTTGGCAATCACACCAAACAGACGGAAGAATACCACCATCCAGATGGCGACCAGAAGGAAACCGATCTGAGTTGAAAGTACACCTTTATCGATGTTTTCTTGACCCAGACTTGGACCAATTACACGTTCTTCAACAAAATACATTGGCGCAGCCAACGCACCTGCACGCAGCATCAAGGCAAGTTCAGCAGCTTCTTGCGGCGAGTCCAGGCCAGTAATACGGAACTGAGAACCCAGTACTGCCTGAATGGTTGCAGCGTTAATGACTACAGATTCAGTATACGGGGTACGAACTTCAGTCTGAGTGCCGGTCGCGGGGTCTTCCACATAATTAATGCGCTGCTTGTTCTCGATGAACAAGACGGCCATACGTTTGCCCACCGCATTACGGGTGGCATCCGACATCAGTTTGCCGCCTGCGCTGTCCAAGGTAATGTTAACTTCAGCACCGCCTGTGTCTTGGCTAAAGCCACTTGATGCATTCTGAACACGTTCACCGGTTAAGATACGGTTACGGTTCAAGAGGAGCTGACGACCACTGTCCAATGACTCATAAGCAAAGACTTCTGTGCCTGGTGGCAATGCACCCGTTGCCTGACCGGTATATGGATCAATATATTGATCATTCAGGTCAGACACCAGACGGAACTCGAGGTTCGCGGTACGACCTAAGACACGTTTCGCTTCAGCGGTATCCTGCACACCAGGAAGCTCAACCACAATACGGTTGCTGCCCTGGGTTTGCACCAGTGCTTCTGCCACACCTAACTCGTTAATACGGTTACGTAAAGTAGTCAAGTTCTGGTTGACTGCATAAGATTCAATTTCTTGCTTACGCACATCGGTATAGTTCAAACGTAAAGTCGAACCAGTCTCGGTCGCAACAGCCTGCTGGGTAAACTCGTTGCCATTACGGCGCAAGAAGTCCATCGTTGCAGAACGGTCATCATTGTTGGCAAACTGCATTACAATGGTGTTGTTGCTTAAATTCAGGCTATTAAATTTCAGGTTGTTATCACGCAACTGACGACGTAGATCCGTCGCAGAGGTTTCCATACGCTGGGAAATGGCCTTGTCCATATCCACTTCAAGCAAGAAGTGAACACCACCACGTAAATCCAGGCCGAGCTTCATTGGTTTGGCACCAATTTTTTGCAGCCATTCTGGGGTGGTCGGGGCAAGGTTCAGTGCAACCACGTAATCATCACCTAAACCACGACGTAAAGCCTCTTTGGCTTTAAGCTGCGATTCACTTGAATCTACACGTAATAAGGCTGCATTGTTGCCAAAGCTATTGTCATGGGTGGCAATATTTTCAGTTTTTAAAATTTGCTCTGCTTTTTGTACGATGCTTGCATCAATTTGAGTACCGGCTTTGGCACCCGAAATCTGTACAGCAGGTTCATCTGGATACAAACTTGGCAGGGCATATAAGGTACTGATCACCAAGACAACCAGGATCAGTACATATTTCCATGCTGGGTAACGCATTCGTTTTCTTCTTAAAATGAAAAAGTCGTGCGAGGGCACGACTATTTTTGATTAAAGGTTATTTAAAGTGCCTTCAGGGAGGACTGAAATCACACTTGCACGTTGAACTTTGACTTCTACACCACGGCTCAATTCAACCACTGCGAAGTCACCTTCAATCTTGGTGATTTTGCCCATTAATCCGCCTGCAAATACCACTTCACTGCCAACGCCAAGGCTGTCGACCAAAGCACGGTGTTCTTTGGCACGTTTAGATTGAGGACGCCAGATCAAGAAATAGAAGATTGCAATAAAAACAGCAATCATCAAAAGGTTCGCCATCATGCTTGGTTGTTGTGCAGCTTCACCTGCAGCGTGAGCAGTCGAAATAAAAAGGCTCATTACATTTTCCTAAAATAAAAAACTGGTGATCAACTCGATAATAAATTGACATATTCTTGCAATTTACATTGTCTTTTTCCTCAGCGCAAATGCTGATGGATTAATCTTGCGGACAAGGTGGCACTTCCAGGCCACGGCGGGCATAAAAGTCATGAACAAATTCGTCAAATGTACCGTTGTCTAATGCATCACGCATTGTTTCAGTCAAACGCAGGTAATAGCGCAGATTATGAATCGTACCGAGCATAGAGCCGAGCATTTCCCCACATTTCTCAAGATGGAATAAATAGGCACGGGTAAAGTTCTGGCAGGTATAGCAGTCGCAATGCGGATCGAGTGGGCTTTGGTCATGACGGTATTTACTGTTACGGATTCGCACCAAGCCGTCTGTCACAAAATAGTGACCGTTACGTGCATTTCGGGTTGGCATTACGCAGTCAAACATATCGACACCACGACGCACCGCTTCCACAATATCTTCAGGCTTGCCGACACCCATCAAATAACGCGGTTTGTCTGCAGGCATTTTCTCTGGAAGATAATCCAGAACCTTGATCATTTCTTCTTTTGGTTCGCCCACGGACAGGCCGCCAATCGCATAACCATCAAAGTCGATTTCAAGCAGGCCTTTTAAAGATTCATCACGTAAATCTTCATACATGCCGCCTTGAATAATGCCGAACAGCGCATTACGGTTTTTCAGCACGTCATGATGCTGGGTTTTACAGCGTTTGGCCCAGCGTAGAGAAAGTTGCAAAGATTTTTGTGCTTCTTCATGCGTCGCAGGGTACGGGGTACATTCATCAAAAATCATTACAATGTCAGAGTTCAGCGTGTGCTGAATATCCATTGAAATTTCAGGAGATAAAAATACTTTTGAACCATCAATCGGCGAGCGGAAGGTCACACCTTCTTCTTTAATTTTACGCATTGCGCCCAGACTGAAGACCTGGAAGCCGCCTGAATCGGTCAAAATGGGACTATTCCATTTCATAAAGCCGTGCAGGCCGCCATGTTCACGAATTACATCCAGTCCTGGACGTAGATACAAATGGAAAGTATTACCCAGAATGACTTGAGATTTGATCTCTTTAATGTCGCGTGGCAACAGGCCCTTGACCGTACCATAAGTACCCACAGGCATGAACATCGGGGTTTCCACCACACCATGTTCAAGCGTTAAACGACCACGACGGGCACGGCCCGACTGACCTAATTTTTCAAACTTCATAGGAGTTCCACATCAAGGCGAAAAAACAGTTCGCTGATTGTTATAGCTAAAGGGCGCTATTTTCCTTGATTCTTACACTAAACGCCAGCATTGTAGAGCATTCGCTCTGTAATTTTATTTATCGCTGAAGCTAGGGAACATCCGTAGAAATGGGTGGATGTACAGAAAACTGCTGCAAGCGCTGCTGGATATCTTCCCGGCTAAGGGCACAGCTGCCATCCGGTTCCGAGGCCATTGCGGCGATATGCTGGATCAGTTTCTGGATATAAATATTGCTATCGACAAAATAGGATTCCAAGGTCAGCAAATAGGCATCTTGTGCCACTTGCAGATAATCATAAGGTTCCATCACCAGCATCTGCTCCAGATCAATCAGAATATCCTTGTCGTTTTGCGAGAGTTTCAAGCGTTTCTGCATGGCAGGTAAATGAGTAGTTTGTCTGGATGCCAGAAATTTCTGTAAATGAATATGGGCCGGATTAAGTGTCTGCGCGGATTGGCATTCAAATTCGACTTGGGTCGGCAGGCTCATGAAAAACAGGATGCTATTCAGATCCAGACCATAAGCCTCAGAAAGACGATATTTGGCCTGTTTAAAACTATCCAGCAATAAATCCAGATGCGTCGCGTGCAGCTGTTTTTGCTGTGCCAATACCGGATGGCCAAAGCTGTGCTGGGTTTTAAAATAATCGGCCAGCAAGGTTTTAAAGGGAATGAGTCCAGAGTGGGGCAAAGCATGTGCCCGATAACGCCATTTCCGGACATTCCAGCGATCCTGTTCCGCCAGATATTGCTGAAGATATTCCGGATCTTTAAAAATACTGCGTTCAGTCGAAATGGCCAGATCATCCAGCAGTAAAAATTCGTCAAAGACCAGACTACAGGCATAGATTTGATCATCCTGATAATGGTCGTATAACCGATAAAATTCCTCGACCAGCGTCTGTTGCAAGTGCTCTAAATAATCCAGCATAATTTTTATTCTTTATATTATAAGTTTTAGATAGGTACAGCCGCATCCTTGGCTATTTTTATAATAAGTTAATGCGCCAAGGATGCAAAATTTTATCAGATCTTGCTGTTCACTCAGTGAAAGTTCGGACGGTAATCAAAATTCTGTGTCACGCTTTGATCACGGAATGGACGTACCACTTTTTTTCTGAGTAACATATTATTAATGATGTTGTGCGGAAAAATCTGGATCTGGTTGTTAAACAGCTCGACATTGCGATTATAAATGGTAATCGCCGCACCGACATTTTCATTCTGTTCTTCAATTTCAGCCATCATTTTCAGATAGATGTCATTGGCTTTCAGTTCTGGATAATTTTCAATCACGACATTCAGGCTATGCATTAACTGTTTGTTCAGACTTTCAATGCGTTGTAATTGTCCAATATCGGCATCCTTGATATTCAGGTTCATGATGTTCTGACGCAGTTCGGTGACTTTTTCTAGCGTGCCTTTTTCAAAACTCGAGTATTGCTCGACCAGCGGTTGCAGCCCATCCAGAATTTTCAGTTTTTGCCGTTCATAACTGGCGACATCCGACCAGGCGCGAATCGTGGCGTTGTGATGACGGACAATACTGTTGCGGATCATGATAATCGTGACAATCAGCGCCACAATGATCAAACATAAAATCAAAAATCCCATCCGAGATCTCCCCAAGCTATATCTATATTTTAAAAATGATGCGAAAAATTTATTTTAAAAACTGCAGCAGATCATGTTGTAAGTTTTCGAGCTGTTTTAATTTAAACGTTCTCAGGTGGCCGCGCAATGTGGAAATATCGCTAATATTCTGCTGCTTGCTCGATACCTGAAATAAATCATGGGGCCCTAGATAGCACAGCATCTTATTTTCTGGGTGAAACAGTAAATCACCCTGACGCTGTTCAAAAAAGTCGGCCAGTCGCAGCACAAAACCCGGACTGAGTAATTTGGCAGTTTGCAGCGGATCACTGCCATAAAAGCTTAATCTCTGGTTGGTGCGAATATCGCTGCTGTGCCAGGGATGGCTATAAGGATAATAAAATTTCTTTCTGGAAGTCGTAACGGCCAGTCCCTGAATCTGGATATCAAACACAAATACGCCCCACAGGTCTTTATGGACCTGCATCAGTTTGACTGGCTGACCTTCCTTATTTCGGGCCTGTACTTCATCAATATAGTGGTATTGGAACAGTAGCACCTGATGTTGCTGGCCATTTTCATCTTCCCAGACCGTGCTGGCATAACGCTGAATCTCATTACTCAACGAACCTTGATTGAATACTGGAAATAATTGTTTTAAATGCCGGATAAAGTGCAGGGGATTGAGTGGCATGGAAATATGCAGTGGCTGTTTTTGAAAGGCAAGCTGATATTTTTTGGCCAGTGCCTGTTCTTCCAGAAAAGCAATGACTTCCTCTAAGGGCTGCTGCTGTTCATAGCAAATATAGGACCAGAAGATACAGAGACAGCCGAGAAAAACACTGCCCTGAATCCAGATATTTCCCGGCGCAATAAAAATGCTGCCAATCAGAAAAAGCCCAATTCCGGCAAGCGCAAGCGGCAGGTTATTTTCAAACTTGAGCGTAATCGGGCCATTCCAGGGATGCAGCCCATCCAGCAATTGCTGATGCGTTTTGGCCTGTTGACCCAGATCCCAAAGCCGAGCGATATTTTGAAACACCACTGCATTTTTCTTGCGGCGAATATGAATGGACTGTTGTACAGACTCGATCGGCATGGGCAATGGTTCTCGCTTATTTCGCCTGATCAATCAGCATGGCATCGCCATAACTGAAGAAGCGATACTGGCTGTCTACTGCATGCTTATAAGCATTGAGAATATTGTCACGATTGGACAAGGCAGACACAAGCATTAACAGGGTCGATTCTGGTAAATGGAAGTTAGTGATCAAACGATCGACCACTTTAAACTGATAACCCGGATAGATGAAAATCTGGGTATCACCTGTCCAGGCTGCCAGTTCACCGTTATGTGCTTGTGCTGCACTTTCGACTGCACGGGTGGCAGTCGTGCCTACAGAAATGACTTTATTACCGCGGGCTTTAGTCTGACGAATCATCTCGACCGCAGTTTCAGGGACGTCGCACCATTCGCTGTGCATGATGTGATTTTGAATATCATCGGTACGCACTGGCAGGAAAGTACCTGCACCAACATGTAGGGTCACAAAAGTTTTTTGAATCCCTTTGGCTTCCAATTTTGCCAACAGATCGGCATCAAAATGCAGGCTGGCAGTAGGTGCTGCAACGCTGGCCAGTTTGGTTGGGTCATTAAACACGGTTTGATAACGTTCAGTATCAATCTCTTCCGCTTCACGGTTGAAATAAGGCGGAATCGGCAAGGCGCCGTATTGATCCAGCACATCGAGAATTGGTTGTGAAAATTCTACAATAAACAGATTTTCATGACGGCCTTGTACGGTCACTTTCACTGCATCCGGGCCAATAAAAAGTTCTGCACCGGCTTTCGGAGTGTTGCTGGCCTTAATATGACAATAGGCAATAAAGCGATCTTGCATACGCTCAACCAGCACTTCTACCGCACCGCCTGAAGCACGTTTACCTTTTAAACGGGCCTTCATGACTTTGGTGTCGTTTAATACCAACAAGTCGCCGTCTTCAAGTAAATCCAGAATATCGGTAAATTGATGGTCATGATATTGACCTTGGGCATCGAGGTGCAACAGGCGAGAGGCACTGCGTGTTTCCAGTGGGTAGCGAGCAATCAGCTCATCGGGGAGATCAAAATTAAAATCAGAAAGTTGCATGATGATTTACGCTAAAAAAACTGCGGCTAGTATAAACTTTTTTCTTTTTTATGGCGGGAATTGCTCGATTTTAAAACGAAAAAATGCGATTTGTTTTAAAAATAAACAAATGCAAATATTCTGCGTTGACAGTGCTGAGAAATCGCGTATTATACCTTTCATCCACTCCCGAGGTGGTGAAATTGGTAGACGCGGCGGACTCAAAATCCGCTGTCAGAGATGACGTGTCGGTTCGAGTCCGACCCTCGGGACCAAAATTCTAGAAAACCCCAAGCGCATTCAGTCTTGGGGTTTTTTATTGTCTAATGAAAAATATAACAACTAGTTTATAATGAAGAAACTGTTATCACTAATTTAATAAAACAATTATCAAGCTTAAATTAAAGAGTTAAGTATGACCGTAGAGAAAATCGAATTGATTCAAAAATTAAATGAATTTAAAAATAGGCTTAGCGAAGAAGTATATAGTGCTTATAAAGAGAAAGGCAGGGAGTATGGGCGGGAAAGATTTAAATCATGGGAAAGAGCAATACAAAAATTTTTAGAAAAATATTTTCCTGCTTATACTAGGGCGTGTCATCAATTAAGCCATATCATGATTGAAGCAAGGTAGATTGCTGACAGGAAGTTTTGAGCCAATTTATCATAGCGCGTAGCAATACCTCGATACTGCTTGAGCTTGGCGAAGAAGTT